>NZ_JBSYOO010000035.1:0-177952 GCF_058244675.1 Candidatus Thiodiazotropha sp. AKIB8
GGGGCAGGGCCCCACCCTACGCCCTGAATTGAACGGTAGGGTGGGGCCCTGCCCCACCAAAACGGCTTAAGTAAGTGCCATTCGGGTCAGTAGCTAGAGGTGCTTTTAAACTGCATTATGTATGTGCAGAAATAAGCATCATGCTCAGCGGTTAGTCCTACCCTGAGGGAAATTTAATCCATGTGTCACTAACCGGAAGAGCGCTGTAATGACACCCAGGATTACAAGGATAGCTCAACTTTTTATTTAAGAATCAATGGCTTCTGGATATTATATAGGTTGCAATCCAGCGTAAGGGATCTGCCTCTTCAGAGAACGACTCGAGATTACGCTGTGCTTCCTGAATTAGCTCTTCAGCCTTCTCCTTGGCCTCTTTCAACCCCATAACCGAGGGGTAGGTCGGTTTATCTTGCAGACTGTCTTTGCCTTTCGTTTTGCCTAATGTCTTGGTATCACCCTCGACATCAAGAATGTCATCCTGTATCTGGAAGGCCAGTCCGATGCACTTTGCATAGCGATCCAAATGGGTGATTTGCGCCTTACTGGCTGTGGGGCTGAGTTGTGCACCCAGGCGAACAGCCGCTCTGATCAATGCACCGGTTTTGTGGATATGCAGATTTTCGAGTTCAGCAAGATTGAGATCCCGCCCAATAGATTGTAGATCGATTGCCTGTCCCCCTGCCATACCCCGGGAGCCACTGGCTCGAGCTAAAGTCTCTACCATTGCCATGCGGGTCGCAGCATCGGCTGGTATATGCGCATCACAGCATAAAACCTGAAAAGCGAGTGTTTGTAAGGCATCACCGACAAGGATGGCAGTGGCTTCATCATAGGCGCGATGACAGGTGGGGCGGTTGCGTCTTAAATCGTCATCATCCATGGCGGGTAAGTCGTCATGAACCAGGGAGTAGACATGCATCAATTCTATTGCACAAGCCGGTCCGTCAAGGGACTCAATCGGTTGGCCAAGAGCCTGACCTGAGGCATATACCAGAAATGGTCGGATACGCTTGCCTCCATCAAGGCAGCTATAGCGCATGGCTTCGTGCAGGCGGGTAGGCAGGGTCGTCTCTTTTGGCAGTCGCTGTTGCAACGCATCTTCAACGCGCTGCTTGCATTGACTCATGTAGTTTTCGAGGGGGTTATTCACTGTCATTTGGGAAAGATTCAAGCTCCGATGTCTGTTGCTCTCCACTGAGAATCTGGACTTTCTGCTCTGCCTCTTTCAGCGCTTCCTGGCAGAGTCGAGTTAATGAAACTCCCCGCTCAAACGATTTCAGGGAATCCTCGAGTGACTGATCTCCCTGTTCCAGGGTTTCAACCAGACTCTCCAGCTCTTTTAATGCCTCTTCGAAGGCAGGTGTTTTCGCTTTTCTAGGCACGATATCTTTAGCCAACTATGGTGATTCAGATCGGTTTTTAGTCATACAGTCTGTAAAACTAACCCAGCCCAGATAGGGGGGTCAATCTTATTTGAGGCGCCTTTGACCAAGTCGTGGACCAACATCTTGCTGCCAAAATGTGCTTTTCAGCTTTCTCGATCTTCGCAATCGCTGGTTATTACACGGAATCCTCACCTTGAATCAACAATCTGCTAATTCAGAGATTCCCCGGTGTTTCATACGGATTGCTGGAATAAAAGCTCAGTGAGAGGTTCAGATGTTGCTTAATTTAATGGCACAAGCGGTTAATAGAGGTGCCCTTTATGTAAGTGGCAGGGCTGCGGACTCGCCAGCCAAAGCCCAGATGTGTAAACTTCCCGCGGTGTGAACAGATTGTAATAGGATCCTAAACCCAATATGAGTGGCAGTTACGACGCGTCTGATATCGAAGTCCTCAGTGGCCTTGAGCCTGTGCGCAAGCGGCCGGGGATGTACACAGATACCTCCCGTCCAAATCACTTGGCCCAGGAGGTAATCGACAATAGTGTGGACGAGGCAGTTGCCGGCTTCGCAAAATCCATCGACGTAACCCTCTTCGAAGATGGTTCACTGGAGGTAGTGGATGATGGCCGAGGCATGCCGGTGGATATCCATCCGCAACAAGGTGTGCCTGGTGTAGAGGTCATTCTGACCAAACTTCATGCTGGTGGGAAGTTTTCCAATAAGAGCTATCAATTCTCCGGTGGTTTGCACGGGGTTGGTGTCTCTGTGGTGAATGCACTATCCAAGCATCTTGAGGTTTGGGTGAAACGCGACTCGCAAGAGTTCAATATTGCCTTTGCCGGTGGGCATAAGATTTCTGATCTGGAAGCGGTTGGAAAGGTGGGGCGTAACAACACTGGGACCAGGGTAAGGTTTTGGCCTGACGGTCAATACTTCGATAGTGCTCGCTTCTCAATCCGCCAGTTACGCCACGTACTGAGAGCCAAGGCTGTGCTTTGTCCAGGCCTGAAAGTTAGTTTTTTTGATGAAAAGAGCGGAGATAGGGAAACCTGGTTCTATGAAGATGGCTTGAGGGATTATCTGTTGGATGCCCTTGAAGGCGCTGAGCGGATACCGAATGATGCCTTTGTTGGTGAGATGGCGGGTAACAGGGAGGCTGCCGCCTGGGCAGTAGTCTGGTTGCCGGAAACCGGAGATCTGGTGACAGAGAGTTATGTCAATCTGATCCCAACTGCTCAAGGTGGTACCCACGTAAACGGTTTGCGAACCGGATTGACCGATGCTGTGAGAGAGTTTTGTGAATTTCGCAACCTTTTACCCCGTGGCGTCAAATTAACTCCGGAAGATGTCTGGAACAGAGTTTCATATGTGCTCTCAGTCAAACTTCAAGATCCTCAGTTTTCCGGTCAAACCAAAGAGCGACTATCCTCGAGGGAGTGTGCTGCATTTGTATCCGGCGTGGTCAAGGATTCATTCAGCCTGTGGTTGAATCAACATACTGATGCAGGTGAACGCATCGCAGAATTGTCGATCACTTCAGCCCAAACTCGAATGCGTGCTGGTCGTAAGGTGGCACGTAAGAAAGTGACCCAAGGTCCTGCGCTACCTGGAAAACTGGCAGATTGCAGCTCGGTTGATCCAACCCGCAGCGAACTGTTTCTTGTGGAGGGCGATTCTGCCGGAGGGTCGGCCAAGCAGGCCCGGGATCGGGAGTTTCAGGCGATCATGCCGTTACGCGGCAAGATATTGAATACCTGGGAAGTGGATTCCTGTGATGTGTTGGCTTCTCAGGAAGTGCATGACATCTCAGTGGCTATCGGGGTGGAACCAGGCAGTAGTGATCTGTCGGGACTGAGATTCGATAAAGTCTGTGTACTGGCGGATGCTGATTCTGATGGATTACATATCGCAACCTTGCTATGTGCTCTGTTTTTGCGACATTTCAAGCAACTAGTCGAGCAAGGGCATGTCTATATGGCAATGCCACCACTCTACCGCATCGATGTTGGTAAACGGGTTTTCTACGCACTTGATGATTCAGAAAAGGAGGGTATTCTGGATCGGATTGAAGCGGAGAAGCTGAAAGGCAAAGTCAATGTGCAGCGTTTCAAAGGATTGGGTGAAATGAACCCGATGCAGCTGCGTGAGACGACCATACATCCCGATACCAGAAAGCTGATTCAGCTTACGGTAGAGGCTGGAGATAGCACCAATATGGTTATGGATATGATGCTGGCAAAGAAGCGCTCATCAGACCGAAAAAAGTGGTTGGAGGAGAAGGGCGATTTAGTAGAAATATAAACATATGAGATATTCTATGTTCAAAAGCGTTGGCACCTTTAATATTCAGCAGAAGACCGGGTTTGATTTACAGCTTGTAGTGGTAGTGGTTTTTTTTACTGCCATCTCCATGTTACTCGCCTCTGCAACTGCGAAAGCGGTTGAGTTCCCTCCAATGGTGGCGTCCGATGTGGCTCTGTTGCAAGACAATCTTGGGGAGATGAAGAAGCTTGCTCCCAAATTAAGGATGCAACTCAGAACGGTGCGTTCCCAGGTGGAGTTTGATGTAAGACAGATACACAACATTGAACGAAGTATCAGTCAGTCTGAAAGGGATCTGGAACGGCTTATTATGATGCACAAAGGTGATCGGTTTAGTGAATTGAGAGCACACTTTCTGGTCGACGACCTACGGCGTAAGGCGAAGAACATGCACGAAGGTAAAAACTACGTTTTAGGTATGATTGAACGACTCCAGGAAAATCAGGATGATCGTCTGCTACCCATGATTGAGCAGTACAACCAGCTATTTCTCATACTGGGAGAGTATAATCAACTGATTGATCAGTGCCTGAATATCATTACCTCGCAAAAAGAGATGTCGTGACTCTCTGTTGTCATAGATTAGCAGGCTGTTCTAACGTCCTCTACCTGAAAAACCATTTCTTCTATTAGCAGTAAATCTCTTCAGTGAACCAGAATCTGATGCAAAGACTTCTTTTGATCATAATGATACTTCTACTTAGTAGTGGTTTGGCCTGGTTACTCTTGGTTTGGCATCCAGAAGATAGCAAGCGGGGTGGTGCTGAATTACAGGCTGTTCCCAAAGGTGGAGATTTTAGTTTTCGATCCTATCAGGGTGTCGTGAGTCTTAAAGATTTTCGAGGCCAGGTTGTGCTGCTCTATTTCGGATATACCTGGTGTCCGGATATATGTCCGACGAACCTGGCATTGATCAGTACCATTCTGGATGAAATGAGTGAGGCTGAAAGGGCAAAAGTACAGCCTATTTTTGTTAGTGTGGACCCTGCTCGGGATAGTGTGGATAGATTGAAGGAATATGTTGAGTATTTTCATCCCAAGTTGCTTGGAGTCACAGCCAGTGAGCCGGTTATCAGGGAAGTGGCGGAGCGATATGGTGCGGCTTATAAGCTTCACCAGGAAGAGGGAGAGGCCAACTATGTTGTCGATCACTCAGCAGATACCTACCTGGTTGGCACAGATGGGGAGTTGATAAATACCATTCCCCATGGGGCCACTGCCGAGGAGTTGCTGGCGGCGGTTCGTCCATTGCTATGAAAACCTGAGTAGATATCCAGCCGATTCAAGATAACCTGCCTCTTGCTCAAGTTCAGTCCTGGTCAGTGGATGATGGTTGATCCAATCTTCAGGATAGACCAGAGAGATACGATTCTCTTCGACCTCCAATCGGGGGATTGGTTTGGCGACAGGGGATCTGGCTCTGTGACTCAATACCGAAAGACGCAGCAAGATACAGAGCTGCTTGGTACAAGTGATCACATCACTGGGTAGTTGCTCAAAAATTGAGGTGGGAAATTTTCTACGATGACCCCGAACCATCGCTGCCAGAACCCTCTGTTCCTGGCGGGAAAAACCTGACAGATCAGAATTTTCAATCACATAGGCGCCATGTTTTTGGAATTGACTGTGAGAAACCGTGAGTCCTATTTCATGCACTCTGGCTGCCCAATTCAACATGGCGCTGTATTTCGGTGCTTCTAAATGCCAGCTTCTTTTTGCCTGCTCTAACAGAGACTGCGCTGTCTCCTTTATGCGATTGGCCTGAAGTTGGTCAATATCGTAGCGCTTTGACAGGGTTTTCAGGGTCAATTCCCTGGCGTCTTCATCTTGACTTCGGCCAATCATGTCATAGATCAGGCCTTCTCTAAGTGCCTCTGAAGAGACATCCATATGGTCGATACCGATATGTTCGAAGACAGCAGAAAGAACTGCTACCCCCCCGGCGAAGACCGGTTTTCGCTCTTCAGATAGACCCTTTAAGGCAAGTTGCTCGACAGAGCCGGCATCGATCAGATGGCGAGTGAGTCGCTCAAGTGAATTGCGGGTGATTCCAGACTCACTCCACCCTTCTTCAATGACTACATTACGGATTGACTTGATACTACCGGAACTGCCGATTGCTCTCGCCCATTCTCCATCGCGAAACTCGTTTCTTACCGGTCGAATCTCGATCGCACAAGCTAGCATTGCCTCCCTCATCGATTGTGAAGTGATCTTTCCGTTTTGAAAGAAACGGCGACTCATGCTCACGCAACCCATGTGAAGACTTTCCCGTTCTAAGGGTTGATAGCCTTGCCCAATGATAAGTTCAGTACTGCCACCACCAATATCTACCACCAAACGTTTTTCATCGCCGGCAGCCAGGCCATGTGCGACGCCAAGATAGACCAGGCGGGCCTCTTCCCGTCCCGCGATAATCTCTATGGGGTGTAGCAGGGCCTTTTCAGCCAGGCTATGAAAATTATCCGCCGGATGAATCTGGCGCATAGTATTGGTACCCACGACGCGGATATTTTCTGCTGGCAGAGGCCGTAACCTCTGAGAGTAGCGACTGAGGCAGTTGATTGCCCGCTCTGCAACCATTGGATCCAAACGTTTGTCAGGTGTGAGACCTTCACCAAGCCTCACCATCTCTTTCATCTTGTCGATGATCTGCAGGTGTCCATCATTTACCCGGGCAACAATAAGATGAAAACTGTTTGACCCCAGATCTATGGCGGCTATGGCTTCCTCTAGGTCAGCCTCTGGAAGCTGTTGCGACATATTATTTAACTACTCTTTTTAAAAACGGTCATCATATCAAGAAAGGGCTGTTATCAATAACTTCTATGTAGGTGAGTGCTCTCTGGCCTGAAAATATTGAAATTATATGGTTTTATCGGCGAAATATTAGGAGATAAGAGTGTTGTTTTAGTAAACCAATAGGCGACAATGGGAACATATCAGTCTCAGTGGAGTGGATGATGATTTTTTGCAGTCAATGTGGGGCGAAGGTCGAGGTCAAGATACCAGAAGGGGATAACCGCCCCAGACATGTCTGCGATGCCTGTAACACCATTCACTACCATAATCCCAAAATCGTTGTTGGCTGCATTCCGGTTTGGGAGGAGAAAATACTGCTTTGCCGCCGAGCAATAGAACCAAGGTATGGGTTCTGGACCTTACCTGCAGGTTTTATGGAGAATGGCGAGACCAGTCAAGAGGGTGCAGCCAGAGAGACCTTGGAAGAGGCGACAGCTCGTGTAGATGTGGAAGGACTATATGGTCTATATAACTTGCCCCATATCAATCAGATCTACTTAATCTTTCGAAGCCGTTTACTTGATCTTGATTTTGCCGCAGGTTCGGAGAGTCTTGAAGTTGCACTGTTTGAAGAGTCGGAGATTCCATGGCATGAGATGGCCTTTCCGGTGATCAGAGAGTCCTTACAAATCTTTTTCAAAGATAGACTAACCGGATCATTTCCCCTGCGTGGAGGCACAATTATTCGCAGTCAAAACGACCGCAAAGGCTACCAGATGATTATGGATCCTGCTGCAGCCCCGGAATAGTTACTAACCTGAGTGTATTAATATCTATGGCCTGGTTAGTAGCTGTGGTTTGTAACAACTCAGAACCCTTGTCAGGATTCTGAGTTATCCTTCATAAGCCACTTCCGCCAAAACTGGGTACCAGGCGCACATTGTTAGCAACCAGCCCATCATCCTTATCACTCTTTTCAATGTAAAACTCGAGTATTGAGTCGCGATTCAGCATGATCTCGTCGGTGACTTCATCGGCCAACTCATTGGCATGGCAGAAGACACTTTCATAAGGAGAGTCGGGGTGACGCGGATCGATAATCCACAGATTGGGATCGATACGCTTGATAAAGCGAAGAAATCCATAGCCTTTCTCAGGAAACCACTTGGAACAGACACCACGGACACAAGAGCCAGGGGCACCCCATTCGTTTCGAGGTTCGTAGGAGATCGGCAACAGATCCGGGATCAGGAAACCAGAGTAGTAGTCATCCACTAGTCTTCTTAAATCTTGAGAAACATTGCGGAATCCAAGCAATTCAACCCGGCATCCCCGATCCTGCAATGCAGTCACGACTTGTAAAAAATCGCCATCGCCAGTCACCATGAGTAACAGGTCGAGTTTTTCTGCTTGTAGCATGGCATCAACAGCCATATCGAGATCGGCATTGGCCTTAGTGGTTACATTGCCCTCATCATCCGTATATCTACGCACATTTTTAACGACTATTTTCCAGCCGAATTCCCTCACCATCTGCTGGTAGGTCAAGGCCCGCCTTCGATACTCCGGGTCTTCTTTTGCACGCTCCTGGTCAAAAGCGATATAGGTATTGAGTCTGACCAGAGAACCTCCATATCGTCCAGCAAACATTCGCAGTATGTCGTAACGGAGCTGGTAGCCACCGTTGTAACGTACATTTTCTGCATCAACAAAAACGCCAACTTTAATTACTTGCTGCAATGTGCTTTACCCATTAAGAATAATTATGAACTGAAAACGGAATTTTAAATTGCGAAAAAAATATAGGAAATTGTTTAAATAGATGCGCCTACAGCAGGCTTGGTGCCCTGGTCTGTAGGTCATCGAATATCTGACTGCCATTATTAATTCAATCAAAACAGGGAGGTGTTAAAAAACCCTGATTATGCTGTGACTCTTGCTAAAGTTATCGCTATTGGCAAGAGTTATTATTGGTCAAGCACATTCCAGAAGCCCTGAACGCACCATTTTTTGTCTGCTCAACAAGAACTCGCCGCGTAGATAGTAGTTGCAGCTCTGTTCATGCGGGGTCACTGTTCCCCAAGTAGATGAATTTATTTCAACTTTGATAATTATACATCGATCTGTTAATTAAATTGAATACCAATGACGTGGTTAAAGCCAGAGGTAAAGTAGAAATATCGATCTATGTAAATATTGATACTATCTTATCGATTCAGACTTAATCTGTGAATACCCTTCGCTAATTTACTACTCATCAACACGACATTATCACATACAAAGTGTAGTACTTTTGATCAACTTTGCTGTTAAAGGGAGTAACTGTTTTCATCTCTTGAGAAAGTAATTCAATAGGGGGGTTGTCGACAATTATAGTTGGTAGGTGGGAGAGATTAAGGTAAATGGCATATGAAGTGTAAGGTATTTTTATGCATCAGACATCAGATGAAATCGTTTGGCTAGGTATCAGTTGGATTGCAGACAATACCCATTGACCCTACTGTAAAGTGCTCAGTTATATAAAAAACAGAAACTTAGGGTTGTACGATAATGTTCTTACTAAAGATATTTGCTGTTGGTATGGTAGTGTTGTGAATGGTTAATTGCTCTTTTATTCAGGTTGCTCTTGAAGTCGTGTAGATGACCTAATATGGTACAGGAAGCGGTGTTTGTCTGGCTCGGTTTTGGTCAAAATTCACCAGAATAAAAATAACACGTGCAGGAAGAGTTGCGATGCTATCAGATTTTCCCTCCCATAAAGGCCTGACTGCGACGAGTGAGCTTTTTCTACAGGCTGACCGATTAGAGCCATGCGTGCTGGTGATATTTGGTGCAGCTGGAGATCTGACTCGGCGTAAATTGATTCCTGCTCTCTACAATCTGGTACTTGAAAAGGCTCTGGATGAAAGGTTTGCAGTCATTGGATACAGCCGCTCAGCAAAAAGCGATGATGATTATCGGGCGCTGCTGTTTGACTCCCTGAAGAGATACTCCCGCACCCAGCCGGTCGATGAAAAATTATGGCGCGAATTCAGTCAACGAATCTCCTATGTCGAAGGGGATTTTGAAGATCCTGAAGCATATGCCAGTCTGCGTAATTCGCTGGAGGCCCTGGAACAGAGGATTGGCAGTGAAGGCAACCGGTTATACTATTTCGCCACCCCCCCTTCGGCAGCGACCATCATACTCCATCGACTTAACGAGGCAGGGCTTCTGGGAAACTTCGGCGACAAGACCCCCTGGACACGTGTGATCATGGAAAAGCCCTATGGTCGCGATCTGGAATCAGCGCTTGAGTTGAATCGAGTCGTTGGTGAAGTATTACAGGAGGATCAGGTCTACAGAATCGATCACTATCTTGGAAAAGAGACAGTACAGAATATCCTTGTTGCCCGTCTGGGAAATACCATCTTTGAGCCACTTTGGAACCGAAAATACATAGACCATATTCAGATCACAGCAGCTGAGTCGATTGGTGTCGAAGGGCGAGGTCGTTTTTACGACAATACCGGGGTATTGCGTGACATGGTTCAAAGCCACCTGCTTCAGGTACTTTCCCTGTGTGCTATGGAACCACCGGTCTCCTTTGTCGCTGATGATATCAGGGATAAGCGTGTGGAGGTTTTGCGGGGGTTACGCACGCTTGATCGGCAAGAGGTATTCAAACATGTTGTGTTTGGTCAATATCGTGGCTATCGCGATGAAGATAATGTTGATCCGAAATCTCGTACACCGACCTATGCTGCAATCAAATGTTACGTTGATAACTGGCGTTGGCAAGGGGTACCGTTCTTTCTCAGGGTGGGTAAACAACTCAGTCACAGAATGACTGAAATTTCGGTGGTTTTCCGACCGGTACCGCTTTGCCTGTTTGGTCGTGATGATGTTTGCCAGGATCTGGAACCCAATGTACTTACGATCAGAATTCAGCCGGATGCCGGGATGGCATTGAAAATCAGCAGCAAGAAACCGGGAGATAGTCTTGAAGTCAGTTCTGTTGAGATGGATTTTAACTATTCCGAGACTTACGCCCACCCCATCAAAGATGCTTATGAACGTCTGCTACTCGATGCGGTAAAAGGTGATGCAACCCTTTTTGCTCGTCGAGACGAGGTTGAATATGCCTGGCGGTTTGTCACTCCCATCCTGCAGAGTTGGGAAGCTGAAACGAAAAAACAACCGGTATTTTATGCTGAGGGCGGTGATGGCCCGGTCGAAGCAGACGATCTGATGGATCGCTACAGCCGTCAATGGCGGGAGATTAAAGCGTGAGCGAAGAGCGTTTAACTGTCGATAGCAGTGAATTTGTTGATCATGCGGAAAAGTGGATTGTCGAGAAGATAAAGCATGTGCTTGAGTCGTCTGATCACTGTCATCTTATGCTGGCAGGAGGGTCAACACCACTTCCTGTCTATCGAGCACTGTCGCACCGATCCGATATACCCTGGTCCAGGATATCCCTCTATTTTGGAGATGAGCGTTGCGTACCTGTTGATACGCCAGAAAATAACGCCTTCAGTGTACTCGGTGCACTGTTTCCAGAAGAGCGTCCCCAAGGCGTTACTATCTACCGGATGTGTGGAGAAGAGGATCCGGATAAAGCGGCGAAGGATTATGAGTCAATCCTCCCTGAAAGGATCGATATTCTTCTGCTCGGCATGGGTGCTGATGGTCATACTGCTTCACTCTTTCCCGGTTCGGCTGCACTCGATGAAGAGCGACGCAGAGTGATGCCTGTGATTGGCAATAAGCCTCCGATGCAGCGTCTTACAGTGACTCCATTGGTTATTCATCAAGCACGTTACCTGCTACTGATGGCCCAGGGGGAGGATAAGGCTGATGCTGTACGTTGGGCGCTGCAAGAGGGTAACGTCCCTGCCGCTCTGGCCAGGGATGGTGATTGGTTGCTGGATCGGTTAGCTGGACGCTCACTGCTGTAAAAAAATTCGACCTATAGGAATTCTCAATGTCTGGAATAAAACAGTTTCATATTGGCCTCATCGGACTGGGTGTGATGGGGCGGAATCTGGCGCTCAATATGGAAGAGAAAGGCTTCCCTGTCGCCGTCTGGAACAGGCGAAGCACAACACTCGAGGCCTTCCTGCAAGAACATCAAGGACAAAACTTTGGTGGTGATCCCGATTTGAGTGAATTTGTCGACATGCTGGAGCGACCGAGACGAATTCTATTGATGATAAAGGCAGGGGATCCGGTTGATCAGGTAATCGAACAACTACTGCCCCTGTTAGAGCCAGGGGATATCATTATGGATGGGGGCAACTCCTGGTTTGAAGATACCCGCCGTCGTGAGGCCTATCTCAGGGAGAAGGGTTTTCACTATGTTGGGGTCGGTATCTCCGGTGGGGAGGAGGGGGCGCGTCACGGGCCCTCGATGATGCCAGGCGGGTCAGTCGATTCCTATGCGGAGGTTCAATCAGTATTTGAGGCAATCACCGCACAGACTGAAGCTGGGGCTTGTGTCACCCATGTGGGAGCAGATGGTGCAGGACACTTCGTGAAAATGGTGCACAACGGTATTGAATATGCCGATATGCAACTGTTAGCAGAAGTTTATGATCTGATGCACCGTGGTCTTGGTTTGAATGAAGATGATATTGCTGAAGTTTTTGAGCAGTGGAACCAGGGACCTATGGAGTCGTTTCTGGTTGAGCTCTCTGCTCAAGTCATGAAGACGAAGGATCAGCAGAGCGGTAATCCATTGGTCAGTCTGGTAATGGATAAAGCCGGCCAGAAGGGGACAGGTCGATGGACTGTTCAGGCAGCCCTGGAACAGGGGGTTGCCGTACCAGCCATTTCCGCGGCAGTTGATGCACGGGTGCTCTCTTCAATGAAAGCGCAAAGGGTTGCCGCATCAAAGTTATTACATGGTCCATCAATGAATGTGGGAATCGACCATAAGGCAATGATGGCTGATTTGCACGGTGCAATTTACGCTTCCAGAATTACTGCTTATGCACAAGGCATGGCACTCATACGTAGTGCATCCGACCGTTATGAATGGTCTGTGGATCTGGCTGAGACTGCTCGTATTTGGAAGGGGGGATGTATCATTCGCGCTCGTTTGCTCGATCCAATCAGGCAGGCATTTTCAGGCGAGATCGAGCCAGCCAATCTGATGACAGATCCTGAAATGAGTAATCAACTACATGGGCTGCAAGGTGCGTGGCGGAGGGTTGTGAACTATGGAAACACAGTGGGTATTCCACTGCCGGTGATGAGTGCCAGTCTCAATTACTTCGATAGCTACCGTTCTGAGCGATTACCGCAAAATCTCATACAGGCACAGCGTGATGCATTTGGCGCGCACACCTATGAACGAATTGATAATCCTGATTTAGGCTTTGTACACAGTGAATGGTTAGAAGAGTAGTGCAGATATGCCCTATGTGAATATCAAAATTACAAAAGAAGGCGTCACTAAAGAGCAGAAACAGCAGCTCATCGATGGAGCGACTCAGCTGCTTAAGGATGTCTTGGGAAAGAATCCCGCAACGACTTTTGTGATTATTGATGAAGTGGATACAGATAGTTGGGGTATCGCTGGAGAGCAGGTTACCGAGTTACGTAAGAAGCAGTAGTGCTCTGATCATATAACCTCTGACAGAGTCGGAATTTTTAAGATAGAAGGCGTAGCCTGGATGAAGCGCAGCGGAATCCGGGAGACGTTTGCTCAGGGTTACCGAAATTACCGAGCGGCCCACGAGGCAGACCTCAATACACTTACTACCCAGGACATAAGTCAGCGCCATCCGATGAGATCTGTGTCATCCCGGATTCCGCTGCGCTCCATCCAGGCTACAGAGAATCAGAGATCCTGCCACTTCGTCAATAGCAGGCCTGACAGGATTCCAGCTAATCCCCCCCCGATAATGCCACCGAATACTGCGCCAGGTAGGGTTTCTTGTATGGTTTCGAGGGCGGTTAAAAATGGCCCCGCAATTTCATTGTCAACGGTGCTGATCATTACGAAAAAACTGAGCGTTACAAAACTGGACACCCCAACACCGACCATCAACCCATCGCCAATAGGGGGCAGCAAATTGTCGTAGAGTTTAATGAAACTCGGCACTAATAAGACATACAGAATACCGGTCAGCGGGCACATTAACCCCACGATCAGGGAAATAGGGAGATTCTCAACAAAACTGGAAACGAGTAAAAAACTCAGCGAGATCAACCACCCTGAGCTGAATCCAGCTAAGGTTTTTGCATCGGCACGATTAACCCTGGAACCCATTGAGAAAACGCCATAAAGCGCACCGACAATCGCACCGACAAAGGCTGATAGCAGAAGAATTGTGTTTAGGTTTGCAGGCTTCTCTACAAGAATGAAGTAGAAGATGCAGATCGGGGAGATGATTACAGTCATCAGTACTGCAAGTCGCATACTGCTGTAGATCAAGGCGCCAAGAGTTCCAGAGAGTACGCCGGCAAATAGGTAGGGATTAACCGGCAGTTGCCAATATTCGGCAAAAGCAGAAAAGAATACAAACAACATTCCATATAACAGGCCGATGAATGCCCATATGGCACCACGAATCAAAGCTTCATTAATGCGTATCATAGCTGGGAATGTCTTTCTTGTAGCCGATGGAAAACATAACTTTCATGGTGGGGTGCGCCTGTGTGCGCCTCTGGAAATCAGGGTAATTCACTCTATTAGAAAGATATAGTGCATGAAAAAATCATAGCATTTTATTTTACAAATGTAGGGATTGAATATAGAGCATTAGCATCAAGGGTACCATCAATTTCATGAGGCGTTATTTTTTTCGATGGGGGGGTGATAATGCACTCAACTGTTGCTGTAAAGACCTTTTTCATCATTCAGACTCAGCCAACCCTTGGCGATTCGGTAGATCAACCAGACTGCATTAATAAAAAGGATGACATAGCCTATGAGAATGAAAGTGGTTATAAAGCCAATTACCGACCACAAGAGGACGTACCAGAAGGTACGGATCTGCCAGCGGAAATGTGATTCCAGCCAAGTGCCTTCCACATCATCTTTTTTGACATAGTTGATAATGACCCCGATCAGAAGGGTGATGACAAATAGAAACGAAGCTGCCTGTAGTGCGTAAACCCCCACAGCTAGGGTCACTTCCCGCTGAAGGTTCCTATTCTGGTCTTGATCTGGATTGAGTGTTTTCATGATTGAATGTTGTTGTTATCAAGGGGCTTTTGAATCCGGATTCCGCAGTTGACCGCTAAAATCTGCTGTTTGGTAATGATCTGCCACAAATCCATGCTTCAGGTCGCGCCCTACGGGGCTTTACGACCCGTCCAGACTCTGCGTTGTGCTTTTTCGACAGGCAATAAGCATGGCTTCAAAAGCACGTCTTGATTCTGAACGGGTCGTAAAGCCAGAGGGCACAAGCAGTTAATAGAGGTGCCCTTAACTGCGGTTAGGTTCCCAACCTGGCTGATCAATGTCTGAACAGTACTCTTCTAAATCCCATTGTACACCAGTTTAACTGGATCTTCCGTTGTGTAGCATTTGCTACTGAAGGGGGATCTCCGGCTGTGTAATTTATAACCCCTGACTATTCACGATGGAGTTCTGATCAGATTGTCATCGCAGATACCACATGCAGGCATGATCCTTTTTACCGGTACAGTTTTAACCTCTCCGATAAGTTCATTGTCTCTCATCTCGATAGAACATGTCTGAAATTTCAGAAGGCCTGAAAACAGTAGAGGTGATAAATATGAAACCTATGAGATTTTTTGTCGATACCCATAGCCAAGATAGTGAAACTTTCCCAGCAGGGCTGACTAAAGAGCAATTCGAAGTTTTTTACACCGCTTATGAAAAGGCCTGTATGGAGGAGAATGTGGTTCCACTCAGAATTCATCTGAGTTATGAAGAGGCGCGCGCATTCTGCTTTACCATGGCAGCAGATGCGGCAGCGGTTCAGAGAGCACATGAAAAGGTTGGCCTGCCTTTTGACAGCATAACAGAGGTCACCACAGTGACTCCGGGAGATACCTTTTTTCAAAGACGGGATGCCTGAGCAGATTCTAGTCTTAATCCGGTTGTGGAGCGGCAGTGTTTAGTGAAGGTGTTTCAATGATGAATCTCGCAAGCGTTAATATTCTAAGTGTGGTTGTTATTGCCGTGGTAGTCGGGCTCGGGGTACTGATCACCATGGTGCGCTATGATCTCGGGCCAAAGGGCCGGCTGGCGAAAGGTGGGCAGTGGTTGCTGGCAACAGGTCTTGGAACAGGCATTCTGGCTCTGGCTTTTAAATTGATGATTATTCTTACTGTCACTAATTTTCCTGGTGCTGTGATAGATCCCTTTATCAAACAACCCGATATAGAGCCAACCGTTTCTGTATATGATCCACTATTGGGTATTCCGGCTTCGAAACGCTTTTTGTGGCAATCCTTACCGGCAAGTGATTTCTCAGAAAAAAAGAGTGTGAAATCACCATCGCCCTATGTTTGGGAGGCCCTTCCCAGTAAAGCGCCAGCGCCTGAGAGCAACCCGATGTCAGAGGAAAAAATTGCTTTGGGTAAACGGCTGTTTTTCGATAAGAACCTGTCGAGAGACCGTACCTTGTCCTGCAGTTCGTGTCACGATGTTATCAGTGGCAGTGGTGATGATGGTCAACCGACCTCAACTGGGATTGATAATCAGCTGGGTGGCCGTAACTCTCCAACAGTCTGGAATGCGGCCTTTCAGTCTGTTCTATTCTGGGATGGACGCGCCAGCTCTTTGGAGGAGCAAGCAAAAGGACCATTGATCAATCCGGTTGAGATGGGTATGCCCTCCTGGGAGTCTGTAGAAGAGCGAGTAAAGAGCGACCCAATCTACGCAGGCCTGTTTACCAAAGCATTCGGTGAGGATGTGGCTATAGATATAGAACGAATTGCCCAGGCGATCGCCAGTTATGAACGAACCCTGATCACACCAGATAGCCCATACGACCGTTTTGTTGCTGGTGAACTGGATGCCCTCTCTCCTGAGCAGTTGAGTGGTATGGCGCTATTTCAGTCGTTAGGGTGTATCAACTGCCATTTTGGTCCCAATTTCAGTGGTGCCAGCCTGTTCGATCCTCGTGCACCGCTACGTATCTTTCCGATCTATCCGACCCCATTCGAGCAGCGCTATAGGCTGACAGAAGACACGGGTGCCTCAAATCCTGAAAGCGGGCGGGGAAGCTGGCGGGTACCTTCTCTACGTAATGTCGCATTGACCGGTCCCTGGCTTCACAATGGTTCTGTAAGTGAGCTGAAGGAGGTGGTACGTATCATGTCCAGTGTTCAACTGGGCCATACGGGGCGATATCTTGTCTGGTCAGATGATCATAAAATCATGACGGAACTTAATAATCCGGTACTGAGTGAAGAGGATATCAGTGATATTGTTGCCTTTCTTGAGTCCCTGAGTAGCGATACTATACTCGAACGTATAAAGCTGGCTCGGGAAATGG
The DNA here is from genome assembly GCF_058244675.1 of Candidatus Thiodiazotropha sp. AKIB8. Lineage (NCBI taxonomy): Bacteria > Pseudomonadati > Pseudomonadota > Gammaproteobacteria > Chromatiales > Sedimenticolaceae > Candidatus Thiodiazotropha > Candidatus Thiodiazotropha sp. AKIB8. Next base: position 16,913 of record NZ_JBSYOO010000035.1, read on the forward strand.
AAGAGATGACGATCGCCACGCTTGATTGACGACGATCGCGCAAATTGGTGAATTCTCCTGGAGGAGTCAGGGGATGCTGTTACCATTTGCCGCTGCCACTCTGTTGCTACAGATTGGTAGCCGGTTGTCATCAGGAACATAGGAGTAGTTGTGGCGGAAACCTTTCTTGATCTTACCCCAGCCGGTAAGAAGTTGTTTGATACCGGTGTTGTAACAAAGCGCTTTCGTAGTCCCACATCAGTCATCCATAAAGGCCAGGCAGTATCAGGCGCCTATCTGGTCACACGGGGCCGTCTACGGGTGTTCACCTATACCCCACAGGGAAGTGAAGCCACACTCTATTTCCTACGCCCTGGGGAGACCTGTGTATTGGCGCTTAACTGCCTGTTCAATGATCTCCGCTATCCTGCCTGGGTTGAAACTGACGACAACACCGAGGTGGATATCATTCCAGGATCCATCTATCGTAAATTGTTTGAGGTTGAACAGACTGTTCAGGACCTTACAGTTAAGGCACTCTCCTCCCTGGTGTTTCGCTTGATGGAGGAGTTGGAGCAGGTACACGCCTGCAACCTGGATCAGCGTTTGGCCAACTTCATTCTGAGTAACGCCTCTGAAGAGGGTATATTGCGTATGACACAACAAGAGTTGGGTGGACATCTGGGTACAACCCGTGAAGTGATTGCAAGGTTGATTCAGGGGTTTGTGGCAGAGGGTGCTGTCGAGACCAGGCGTGGTGCGGTGGTTGTTAAAAATGCAGAAACACTTGCTCAACTGATCGAGCCGGCAGGTATCTAGGCCCTAGTGTACCTCGTCATAGATTCTGTACCATTCAGAGCCGCTCCAATACGTCAGATCAAGGCGTGGCTCGCAGGGAATGGCAGGCCCTTTACAAGAGCCACAACGCAGGGCTGGCGTATTGAAGCGGCTCCCTCCAGGCGAGCCTGGAAGGGGTTATCCGCGGCGTTATGCCTCTTGCCAAGGGAGGGGCCATTCCCTACAAGGCATACCTTGCACCCCAAGGGCACTTCCTTCGGGCGCGGCTAACCCCTTCCAGACTCGCTGAATGGTACAGAATCTAAGACGAGGTACACTAGGATGAAACACCATACCAGGTCACTACATACTTTCTTTAATAGCGAGTGGCACTTTGACTAAGCAGAATAAAATTCGAATCACTCGTTCAGTAACTATTCCTGATCCTATTAAAATCAGCCGATATCAGCGGTTGCCTGAATTGGGCCCCCGGATACTCTTTTTCAGTGGTGGGACAGCACTGAATGGGGTCAGTCGGGTTTTAAAAAACTTCACCCATAACTCCATTCATCTGGTTACGCCATTCGATTCAGGAGGAAGTTCAGCAAAACTGCGTCAGGCCTTCAATATGCCTTCAATCGGTGATCTGCGTAGTCGCCTGATTGCATTGGCTGATGAGAGCGTAACGGGTCATCCAGAGATCTACAATCTTTTCACTTACCGTTTCGACTCTGGCCTTAAACAGTCTGAGCTAATCAAGCAACTTGAAATGATCATACGCGGCCGGCATAAGATGATCGAACCGATTCCTAATCCGATGAAGCGTATTATTCGCAATCTGCTCGGTTTTTTTTATGACGCAATGCCGGTGGATTTCGATCTGAATGGCGCGAGTATCGGTAACCTGATTCTGACCGGTGGCTATCTCAACAATCATGAACATCTCGATCCGGTGATCTTTCTGTTTGAAAAGCTGGTTGGAGTACAGGGAACGGTACGTGCTGTAGCCAATGTCAATTACCACCTGGCTGCGGAGTTGGAGGATGGGAGACGGGTGGTCGGCCAGCATCTGCTGACCGGAAAGGAGGTGGCGCCACTGACTTCACCAGTGACAGACCTCTCTTTTTCAAAGACGTTGCATGAGTATCAGCGGGTTAGCGTGAAATTACGCAAGAAGAATCAAAGGCTTATTCAGCAAGCTGAACTGATTTGCTATCCTCCGGGTAGTTTTTACTCCAGTCTTGTTGCGAATCTGCTACCACAGGGGGTCGGTGGTGCAATCGCAGCCAACGATTGCCCTAAAGTGTTTATTCCAAATCAGGGTAAAGACCCTGAACAGATTGGTATGACACTCAATGATAGTTTACTGCAACTGATGCACTTTCTTAGTGCTCACCGACCTGAAGGGGGGGCTCCTGAGCAGTTATTGAATTTCGTATTGCTGGATAGTAGACGTGGCACTGTAAAAGCAGATATAGAGCACAGACTCTGGAGCCAATGGGGGATTCAGTTAATCGATGTACCCTTGATCACTCCTAAGAGTGAACCCTATTACGACGCTAACCTGTTGGTCTCAGTATTGCTTTCTTTAACCTGAAAACTCTCTTTCTTGTGGCAAGAAATAAAAACAGGTATCAATTTTTAAGCTATATACTAGGGTAGTGCTCCATACTAATGCGCGATTACAGCGTGACACCAAGCCATTGGCCGCCAGGCACGTGGTGCGGGTGGTGGCTTGGCGTCTCTCCTTGCCTTGGTACACTAGGGATAGCCTGTGCTCTCAGTACGGGAGGAGATGATTTATCGGTCTAGTGGGCCGCAACGTGGCACTTTTTTTACCTGCTGTTATCGGTGGGATCAACATACACCTGTAGGTGCATTTTAATGATTTTCAATGGGTTGTTTGATTTATCTCTAATAGAATTTATTATCCTTACACTCTCTCTTACACATATTACAATAGTAGCGGTTACTGTATTTCTGCATCGTCATCAGGCCCATAAAGCTCTGACCCTGCATCCGGTCATAAGCCATTTTTTCCGTTTCTGGCTGTGGCTGACAACCGGTATGGTTACCCGGGAATGGGTAGCGATACATCGTAAACATCACGCTAAATGTGAAACTGAGGATGACCCACACAGTCCTATGACCAGAGGGTTGAGCACAGTGCTGTGGCGGGGAGCAGAACTCTATAAAACAGAAGCTTCAAACCAGGATACTCTGGAACGTTATGGTAAGGGAACGCCAGACGATTGGCTGGAGCGGAATATCTATCAGCGTTACAACTTTTCAGGTATAGCACTGCTGCTTATCGTTGAGTTTATCTTGTTGGGGCCTGCAGGGATAACTGTCTGGGCTATACAGATGATCTGGATTCCATTCTGGGCTGCTGGAGTGATTAATGGCATTGGTCATTTCTGGGGTTATAGAAATTTTGAAATCCCAAATACATCGACAAATATTCTACCCTGGGGAATATTGATCGGCGGGGAGGAGCTGCATAATAACCACCATGCTTTCGGCAGTTCGGCTAAACTATCCAATCGATGGTTCGAATTTGATTTGGGCTGGTTCTATATCAAGCTCTTCTCTTATCTGCGTCTGGCAAAGGTCCTCAAAGTGGCACCAAAACGTGCTTTTGTGGAAGAGCGGCCGCAGCTCGATATGGAGGCGATCAAGGCGCTGACAGTGAACCGTCTGCAACTCTTCAGTGATTATCGTAGACGGGTCTTGAAGCCTGTTTTTCGAGCCGAGATTCGCCAGGCTGATAAACCTCTGCGTCGACTCTATCGCAGTGCTTTACGCCTGGTCAGGCGGGATGCTCTGTTATTGAGTGATAAAGATCGCAAGCAACTGCGAGATATTCTTGATAACAATAGTGCCCTGGACAATGTCTACCAGTTTAAACTTCGTCTTCAAAAGATCTGGGAGCAACATACCTCCAGTCATGAGAAACGTCTGGAAGCGCTCACACAATGGTGCGCTCAGGCGGAGGCCAGTGGGGTTGATGCACTACAGGATTTTGCTGCTTTTCTCAGGCGATATAGCATGACGCCACTGCGTTGAACCTAAAAAAATCAGTTGACCGCTCCATTCTAATCAGATCTGTATGCTACCAATAGCATAGTGATTTGGTGCGGCAGGGCCGGCACCCTACAATTCGTTGTTTGTCTGTGGCTGTTTTTAGCGGTCAACTGCAGAATCCAGGCTCAACACCCCCCCTATAAGGGGGTGTTTGTCCTGCAAAATACCATCAGAGCTGTTGAATCTTTTCAAGCTGAGCTTTCAAACTCTCCAGCGCCTTAAGACTATCTGCCAGTTTATCCCGCTCTTTCTGAACCACTGCCTCGGGTGCCTTATCAACAAAATTGGGATTCGACAGCTTCTTCTCTGTCCGGTCAGCATCGTTTTGCAGACGAGTGATCTCTTTTTCCAGACGCTTAATCTCCGCCCCTTTATCGATCAGGCCTGCGAGAGGTATCAAAACTTTCATCTCACCCACCAGTGCAGTGGCGGATTCGGGTTCTGTATCTTCCGGGCCAAGGACCTCAATAGATTGGGTTTTCGCCAGAAAATCGAGAAATGGGCGATGTCGTTCAGCCAGGATCTGGTCATTGTCGTTGGCATTGGCTAGCAATACCGGTACCGGCTTACCGGGTGAGATATTCATTTCACCTTTGATTTTGCGAATTCCGAGGATGAATTGCATTACCCAAGCCATCTCAGTTTCCGCCTCTTCATCAATCAATGAGTTGCGGGAAGTAGGGAAGGGCTGATTCATAATCGTTTCTGACGAATCGGCGGGATTGTCACTCCCCTTGGAAGCTGGAATCACACCAGCAATAGGCGCTATTCGCTGCCAGATCTCTTCTGTAATAAAGGGCATAACCGGGTGGGTGAGACGAAGCAGGTTTTCCAAAACCCTGACCAGAGTACGACGGGTTCCCCGTTTGGCCTCTTCAGATGCCTGATCATTGTTGAGTACCGGCTTACAAAGTTCCAGGTACCAGTCACAGTACTCGTTCCAGGTGAACTCATAGATCGCCTGAGCGGCATGGTCGAAACGATAGCCATCGATGGCATCAGCGACTGCCTGTTTGGTCTTTTGCAGACGGGAGAGAATCCAGCGATCCGCCAGAGAGCGCTCTAGCGAGGTGGGAAGCATTGAATGGCCTGCTTTTATCTCACTGATTCCGCAGTCCTGACCCTCCACGTTCATCATCACATAGCGGGCGGCATTCCATAGTTTGTTGCAGAAGTTGCGATAGCCTTCGATTCGGCCCATATCGAGTTTGATATCACGTCCTGTGGCGGCCAATGCAGCAAAGGTGAAACGCATGGCATCGGTGCCGTAGGCAGGAATACCGTCCGGAATACTCTTACGCGTCATTTTTTCGATCTTTTCAGCCAGATGAGGCTGCATCATGCCGCTGGTCCGCTTGCTGACCAGTGATTCCAGGTCGATGCCATCAATTACATCGATTGGGTCGAGCACATTGCCCTTGGACTTGGACATTTTGTTGCCCTCGCCATCCCGCACCAGGCCATGTACATAGACCTCTTTGAATGGCACATCATCCATAAACTTCAAGCCCATCATAATCATCCGGGCCACCCAGAAGAATATGATATCGAAGCCGGTTACCAGAACATTGGTAGGATAGAAATCCTTCAGGCGTTCAGTCTCTTCCGGCCAACCCAGCGTGGAGAAAGGCCACAGCGCGGAACTGAACCAGGTATCGAGCACATCCTCATCCTGTCGCAGTGGATAGTCATCTGCAAGATTGTGCTGGCTTCTGACTTCTGTTTCTGAGCGGCCTACATAGACATTGCCTTCATCGTCATACCAGGCTGGTATGCGGTGTCCCCACCATATTTGACGGCTGATGCACCAATCCTGGATGTTACGCATCCACTCGTAGTAGGTGTTCTTCCAGTTGTCGGGTACAAAACGGATCTTGCCACTCTCAACGGCCTCAATGGCCGGCTTGGCCAGAGGAGCAATCTTGACGTACCACTGATCGGTAAGAAAAGGCTCGATAACAGCACCAGAGCGATCTCCCCTGGGAACCATTAATTTGTGATCATCGATCTTTTCAAGAAGACCCTGAGCCTCGAGATCAGCAACCATTACTTTACGAGCCTCATATCGGTCAAGACCGATATATTTCTCAGGAATCAGTGCGCCTTCTTCCTCCTCATTTTGCCGAATTGCAGCATCGATGGTGAAGATATTGATCAGGCCACCATGAGCCTGTTTACTGATACTTACCTCATCCCGGTGGCGCTGCCAGACCGCATAATCGTTGAAGTCATGGGCTGGAGTGATCTTGACGCAGCCGGTACCGAACTCTGGATCGACATGCTCTTCATCGGCAATAATTGGAATACGGCGACCGGTCAGTGGCAGTTCCAGGAGTTCACCGATCATATGTTTATATCGTTCGTCGTTTGGGTTGACTGCCACTGCGCAGTCCCCGAGCAGGGTCTCTGGGCGGGTGGTGGCGACGATCAGATGACCCTGTCCATTGGTGAGCGGGTAACGCATATGCCACATGTGGCCGTTCTCTTCCTCGGAGAGTACCTCGAGATCAGAAACTGCTGTATGCAGTTTTGGATCCCAGTTGACCAGGCGCTTTCCACGATAGATCAGGCCCTCTTCATAGAGTCTGACGAAGACCTCCTTGACTGCATCCGAGAGCCCATCATCCATGGTGAAGCGCTCATGCTCCCAATCCAGGGAGGAGCCGAGGCGGCGCAGTTGGCGGGTTATATTGCCGCCAGACTCTTTTTTCCACTCCCAGATGCGCTCAATGAATTTTTCCCGCCCCAGGTCGTGACGTTTTTTCTGTTTCGCCTCAAGCTGGCGCTCCACAACCATCTGAGTAGCGATACCTGCATGGTCAGTACCAGGTTGCCACAGGGTCTGGTCGCCCTTCATGCGGTGGTAGCGGATCAGGGTATCCATGATGGTGTTGTTGAATCCATGGCCCATATGCAGACTGCCGGTGACATTGGGTGGGGGGATCATGATGCAGTAGCTATCACCGTCTCTCTTTTTCGGAGAGAAGTAACCGCGCGCTTCCCAAGTCTGATACCAGCGTTGTTCAATGGCGTGAGGGTTGTAAGTTTTTTCCATGGATCTCTTAATGGCTAAGCAGCAAAAAGGGAGTATTATATTTACCTGACGCCATAATAGGTAGTGTTCAGACTACAATAATGGTTTTGGTCAATGGGAGACCCAGAAACGAGGGTGGTTTTCTCGCCAAGCCTCCTTATGAGGAGCAAGGGTATGTTTGTCACCCCGCTGATTTCCAGATTCTCAATTCAGACCTGCTGTAGCGAACATGACCTTGATGTGAAGTGGAGTACATAACCTGCTTGATCTCAAACAGTGAGGTGATCAAAAAATGAAAACTACGCCACCCAGTTAGTCTCATAGGCAGATAAAAGCTTTAGCACGCGATTGATCAATCGCCTGAAACTAAATAAACACCGGACTTACAAAAAATACTAATCCGGACTCGATAAAATACCCAGGGGAGAACGACACCATGAGTCAAACAAGACATGTCTTTGCATTTCATGAGGGCGACGGTAAAAACAAAAAACTGCTCGGTGGTAAAGGAGCAAACCTCTGCGAGATGACCCAGTTCGGGTTAAATGTTCCTCCTGGTTTCGTAATCAGCACGCAAGCCTGTCTAGACTTTCTGGCGAACGAGGAAAAAACGCTTCCCGGTACATTGATGGACGATGTGCAGTCAAATATGCGTCAGGTCGAGAAGTCCACTGGTAAAGGGTTCGGTGACCCTGCCAATCCGCTGTTGGTCTCCGTACGCTCAGGTTCTGCCATGTCGATGCCGGGGATGATGGATACGATTCTTAACCTGGGTCTGAATAGCAAAACCCTTGAAGGGGTAATTGAACAGACGGGTGACCCACGATTTGGCTATGACGCCTATCGTCGATTCATTCAGCTATTTGGCAAAGTTGCCTTGGGTGTATCCGATGAGGCCTTTGATAAAGAGTTTGATGAAGTCAAGCAAAATGCCCGTGTCAATGAGGATGTGGGCTTGTCTGCTGATGATTTGAAAGAGATCAGTGAACGTTTTCTCAAGGTCTTTGAACAAGAGACCGGGCGCCCCTTTCCAGAGGATCCCTATGAGCAGCTGGAGATCTCAATCAAAGCCGTTTTTGGCTCTTGGATGGGTAAGCGAGCGGTCGATTACCGCCGACAATTCAATATTACCCCGGAAATGGCAAATGGCACTGCGGTCAATGTCTGTACCATGGTATTTGGTAATCGAGGTAATGATTCTGCGACAGGTGTGGCCTTTACCCGAAATCCGGGTACTGGTGAGAATAAACTTTTTGGTGAATATCTGGTAAACGCACAAGGCGAGGATGTGGTTGCCGGTATCCGAACACCTAAACCGATCGCCCGTCTGGACGAAGAGATGCCGGAGATGGCGAAGCAACTGGAAGAGTTGCGCCAAAAGCTGGAAGAGCACTACAAGGAGGTACAGGATTTTGAATTTACCATCGAACGCGGCACCCTCTACTGTCTGCAGACCCGCCATGGCAAGATGAATGCGACCGCAATGGTACGCACCTCTGTAGAGATGGTTGAAGAGGAGTTGATCAGTCGTGAACAGGCTTTGTTGCGTATCGATCCTGCCTATCTTGAACAGATGCTCTATCCTCGCCTTAACAATGATGTAAAGGCTGAGGCCATTGCCCAGGGGCTACCAGCCTCTCCTGGTGCGGCAAGTGGTATTGCAGTATTTGACGCAGATCGGGCTGAAATCATGGGCAAGGATCAGGGGCGGGAAGTTATTTTGCTGAGGGAGGAGACCAAGCCGGAAGATATCCATGGATTTTTCGCCTCGGAGGGTATCCTCACCAGCCGCGGCGGTAAGACTTCCCACGCAGCTGTGGTTGCTCGTGGTATGGGTAAACCCTGTGTGGCCGGTGCAGAAGGCATTACTGTTGATGTACAAAGACGAGAGGCTATCGCCGAAGGTACTGTGATCCGCGAAGGGGACATGATCACTATCGATGGCAGCAGTGGCAACGTCTATCTGGGCAAGATCCCAATGGTCGAGCCCGATTTTACCGAGGAACTGAACCGACTACTACGTTGGGCCGATGAGGTTGCCTATCTGAGGGTGATGACCAATGCGGATACCGAGACGGATGCCAAACGCGCACTAAAATATGGCGCCATGGGCATTGGACTTTGCCGTACCGAGCGCATGTTCAATGCAGTTGACCGTTTGCCGGTGGTGATAGAAATGATCGTGGCGGAAACCCCTGAGCAGCGTCAGGCTGCATTGGATAAACTACTGCCAATGCAACGAGGCGATTTCAAGTCGATTCTGGAGGTTATGTCTCCCAGACCAGTGACTATTCGTCTGCTCGATCCCCCTATCCACGAGTTCCTGCCATCAGAGCAGCAGTTGCTGCTTGACCTGGAAGAGTTACATCATCTGCGCAACTCAGTTCGCGGCATGAATGTCCTTGCCGGCAGCATGATGCTGTTACAGGATCCTGAGCATGCCAAACAAGAGGCTGACTCTCTACGTCACCTTGTAGATGAGAGTCTGGTCGAGAAGGCGATTGAAAAGAAGGAGACCATGCTACGCAAGGTTCGGGCCCTGACTGAAACTAATCCCATGTTGGGTCATCGTGGAGTTCGGTTAGGCATCACCTTCCCTGAGATTTACGGTATGCAGATCCGGGCAATCCTTGAGGCAACGGCGGAATGTGCCGCCAAAGATCTCGAAGTGCATCCGCAAATTATGGTGCCCCAGGTATGTACCGTTGAAGAGCTGAAACGGGTTAAACAGATGGTGGATGAGATTCGTAGAGATGTGGAGGAGAAATCGGGACAAAAACTCAATTTCCTTTTTGGCACTATGATTGAGGTTGTTCGGGCCTGTATGCGGGCGGACTCACTGGCGGATGAAGCGGAGTTTTTCTCATTTGGCACAAACGATCTGACCCAGGCGACCTTCTCTTTTTCTCGTGAGGATGCTGAGAATAAGTTTCTGCCGATGTACAACCAGAACGACATACTCAAAGACAACCCCTTTGAAGTGCTCGATGAGAAAGGTGTTGGGAAACTGATGAAGCTGGCAGTGGAGTGGGGACGTCAGAAAAAGACAGACCTCAGTGTAGGTATCTGCGGCGAACATGGCGGGCATCCAAGCTCCATCGAGTTCTGCCATAGAGCGGGGTTGAACTATGTCTCCTGCTCTGCGCCACGAGTGCCGGTCGCCAGATTGGCGGCAGCTCATGCCAGTCTGATCAACAAATAAGTATCTAGATAAGTTACTGGGCCAGACAGATTGTCGAACAAAACAGACCAGCTAGGATCTACAACTTAGTAACGGTGCATTTTGGCGGCGAGATGTTGGCCCATGACTTATTATGGTTATCCCCGACTTCCCTCTGCGTTCGGTAGCAAAAGTAATCTGAGCGCAATGCAGGATGCTGTTGATTATTTGAATGAAAAAGCTCAAGCCAAAATTCAGTTTAATGACGATGAAAAAGAGTTTCTAAAAGAGCTCTATGAAGCATTTGGATGGGGAGGATTGGCAAAAGGTATGCCGGAGGCGGCAGCGCTCGCAGATCATTATGTCAGTGGTGGTGGGGAACCACTTGAGATGGATTCTGAGCCTTATAAAGAGTCAGTGGTCGTAAATGACACTATGGATGCTATGAAATCCCATATTAAAGATTTAGCAGAAAATAATCAGATTGATAACGTATACGACTTTGAACCCTATTCTAAGGGGAGTAAGATTTCCGATCTGTTTTTAAATGAAAGTTTGATTCTAAAGCTACCAGATGGGTTGTCAGAATACATGGATTCTGGTTTAAGGATAGCTGAGCCGTTTAACTATCATGCAAAATGGACAGAGGTTTGGAGATGGTGCCTTGAAGCTCTTTTTATTTTCTTTATTGTTAATAGTTATCACTGCTTGTACTGATAATGACTGTGGATTTGATTTTGCAGCAGACCAAATACGCTTTGCTGATAGTGCAGAGAAGAATGGAATAAAATACTATCTCTACACAAGAACCGTAGGCTTTCAAGAAAAAACTGTGTTCTTCGAATTGTTTGACGAAAAACCGATTGACTACAATACTAAATTTTTTTAACGCTAGTTAAGCGTTACTTTTTTCCCGCTTGTTACGAAGGAATGCATGTCTCGCATTACTCTGATCCTGGCGCCAAAAAAAGTGTAACTTTGTTCAGTTACAATGAGCTTCTTAGATAAATAGCGATGTGGTGAAGTAGGGTGCGGCCCTGCCGCACCATAAGAGTGAGCCCTCCTTAGTTAGTGTCATTCCAATCAGATGCCAATTGTGAATCCATTTGTCTACCCATGGTGGAGAAGTGTATATCCTGCGCCACCAAGATAGACTCCATGTCGCCGGAGATCTACAAGTACCTTCACGCCTCTCTACACAGCAAGCCACAAAAGGATAGGTTGCCTGATGGCTTGTTGCCTAAAGCAAGCTGGAGGGTCAGAAAGGCAGAGGAAGAGCGCAGATTCGATAATTGCCAAGGATGATCTCTCCCTTATCGAATTGAACAATATATCCATAAATTGTATATGGAATTCGTACAACAAAGCGCTCTTCTCAACGGACTATAATTAGCTATGCTTGATTGACATACTCAAAAGCAGTGGGGTGTAACAAAAAGCGCATTTTGATTGAGGTAATTCAATCCACTCAGCTGGTCTGTGGATATAGACCTGCCGGCGGATTCGGGAACACTCCTCATGAGCAAAATCATCTTATCAGCTGCACGACATCCTGCCTGGGTAATCGCAGCACTCTGCTGCATAACGATTCTCGCCCTCACCCGTCTACCGAATCTCAATGTAGAGATCGCTGCTGAAGGCATGATGATCGACAATCCTCCTGCACTGGTCGACTACCAACGCACCATGAAGACCTTCGGCAGCGAGAATGTCACCATCATCTACCTTGAAGACCCGAATCTGTTTGAAGCTGAAAATCTTAGCGCAATAAGCCAGGTATTGAAGCGCATTGAGAAAATTCCTCAGGTGACACGAACAGTCAGCCTCTTCTCCGTACGCTATCTGCGTACAGTTGATGGCTATATTCATACTGATCCTTACCTAAGTTCCATTCCAGAGACCCGGCAAGACGCAGCGCTGCTGATAGAGGCCGCACTGCTCAATCCGTTAATCGAAAGAAACCTCCTCTCTGCCAGTGGTAGTGTCATGGCGATCAACCTGTTTTTCGATATGGAGAACTACCATCGCGGTTTCGATGAACAGGTTGCGCTGGCCTTGGATCAGGCGATCGAGCCACTGCAAAAACGTTTTCGCAAAGCTTTTCACTTGGGAGATCCATCGATCCGCTCCGCCATCTCCGAACAGATCCGTTCTGACCAGCTACTGATTCTACCGCTTGCCCTGGTGGTATTGATTACCACCCTGGCTATCACCCTAGGTAACTGGAAAGCCCCCCTGATACCTCTACTCACTGCAGGCATGAGTATAATTTGGATCCTCGGCTTGATGGCAGCCCTTGGCATACCGGTGAATGTTATGACCTCGATTGTACCGGTGCTGCTGATTATTGTGGGCTCAACTGAGGATATTCATTTGCTGTCAGAGTATCAGGCAGCGCTGCGAAAGGGCAAAAGCAATCAATTGGCACTCAGTCTGATGGCAAAATATATGGGCATGGCCATCCTTCTGACTTTTGCAACAACAGCACTGGGTTTTCTTTCAATTTCCCTTAATCGCATTGACCTATTACAGCAGTTTGGCTTGATCAGCGCCCTCGGACTGGCAATCAACTTTCTGATTACCATCACCCTGGTTCCCGCCAGTCTGCAGTTGGCCAGTGATTCCGGACTAAACACCCTATCAGCCACTCAGCGCCCCTATGCGCAATTTTCCTCCCACCTTTTTCAACAACTATCACGCTATCCGAAAGTCATCATCAGCTCAATTCTGCTTTTGATGTCGGTCTGTCTGATCTGGGCAACCCAGATCACGATCAACAATAACGTAATGGACTACTTTACCGAACAATCAGAGCTACCGGAACAGACCGAACTGTTACATCAGAATCTATCGGGAATGCAGGCCCTTTCTATCGTTTTGAGTGGCACCCAGGGCACCTTTCTGCAGGTACCCTATCTTGAGGAACTGCGTAGATTACAGGATTATCTGGAAGAGACGGGGCAATTTGACAAAAGCTTCTCCTTTGCCGATTTCATTGCAGTGGTTCACAGCGGTATCGACAATGAGTGGCCAGGCACCATCTACCTCCCAGCACGTAACGAAGTCGTCAAAGAGTATATGTCCCTGTTGGATCATGAGAACGCTGCAAGTTTTGTCTCGGCAGACTACAGCCAGGCACGCATACTGGTACGTCACGCAATCGGCTCTTCCTACCAACTGAATGCAGTGGTTGATGAGATAAAAACCTATGCGGGTGAGTGGATGGATCCGACGCTGAAAATCACCATCACCGGTGGCAGTTATCTCAACAGCCAGGCAGTGGATCACATGGCTGATGGTCAGGCGAAATCACTGATCCTGATGCTGTTGGTAATCTTTTTGCTGGTAGCCTTGCTGTTCATGAATCTGAAGGCAGGCATCATCGCTGTAGTCGCCAATGCATTTCCTATTGTGGTGCTGTTCGGCATCATGGGCATGACTGGCATTGCACTAGATACCGGCACAACCATGGTTGGCGCCATCGCCCTGGGTATCTGTGTTGATCACACCATGCATTTCATGGTGCGATACCAACGCTTGGCGATCGATTTTCGCTCTGAGTCAGATGCACTACTCCAGGTCATCCAACAGGAGTCAACGCCGATCATGGCCACGGCACTGGCGCTTGCTGCAGGTTTTCTCACGCTGACCTTTTCGAACTTCCCACCGGTGTCAATGTTTGGACTGTTGAGTGCCATAGTCATGTGTCTTGCACTGGTTGGAACTTTTATATTGATCCCTTTAATGCTCCGCAATACACGACTTATATCAGTATGGAGTGTACTCTCGCTTCACTTGAGGCGAGATGTACTTGATAAGTGCCCGCTGTTCAAAGGAATGCGACCCTGGCAGGTAAGAAAACTGGTCGCCCTTAGTCGGATCAGAGAGTATCAGCCAGATGAAGCGATTCTACAGCAGGGGATGAACTACGATACCATGCTGGTATTACTGAAGGGAGAGGCTGAGGTTTGGCATACACGTCGTGATGGCTCCACCTTTCATGTCACCACTTATCAACCCGGTGGCGTATTTGGCGTAACATCCCTGGTTTCCAACCGTCAACGTCAGGCTGATGTTGTAGCTGTTGGAAAGGTGCAGGCCCTGTCATTCAGATGGCATAGCATTCACCGGATCGCTCGGCTCTTTCCCCGCATCGCATCCCGCTTCCATGAAAATCTCTCTACAACCATCGCAGGTCGACTGCTGCATATGCCTTATGATCTATCCTATCAAGATGAAGTGACTGGCCTTTATAGCGCCACATTTATTCAAAAGTTGTTGGACTTTACCGCAGATAAAGCACATCGATATGAGGAACAACTCTGCTTGATAATTCTCAGAATTGAAGGGGAGGATTTCATAATAGAAAACCATGAACGACAAGTGCTTCGATGGCTATTTCGTGAGATCACTCAAACAGTAAATCAAGTCTTACGAAAAGTTGATCTTCTCTCCCGCTGGGGGACGGGAGAATTTATCATTATATTACCTAGAACAGATCACAACACACTGGATGAGATTGCCTGTCGCCTGAAGTCCAGCCTAAACAGGATGGATTACGGTGTAACAAAAGGCGTGACCATACAAGCGCGCTGTGCACACCTAAGGAATGGTGATACAGCGGAATCACTGATAAATCGCGCAAAATCCAATCAAGCTATTTGGCAATTGACGCAAGCGGAGAGTAGAGAAATAAGCGCCTGATGACAATAAGGGATATCAAAATAGCCTACAACGATGGCACGATGCATGTCATCTTTGAGCAGCTGGACTTCATGTCCAAGCTGGTGACGCTGGTACCCAAGCCACGAGTTAACCTGCCCCGATTCCACTGCGTATTATTATGGGCTTACTGCCCTCACCCTACGTGCCAGCCTTCGGCTGTTCGGAATCGTTCCAAACGATTTTGTCGCCCCTAACAGCAAATGCCGCACTGAAGTAACGCCTGCTGGGGAGGGAAGGGCAACCCATCTTAATCGGAGGATAAAAACCACTGAACTGCATCATCAGGCCATGACCTGTTTTGTGCTCCAGCAAAAGCGGCAATGGCAATCACGTTACGCCAATCGATCATCAATACTATGTGGCGCCGGATTTTGGTGAGAATGAATCCATTGAGATTGATGTCTACTCTCCAGCTGATGGCACAGTGAGTAGTATTCAGCACATGGGGAATTTCAATAATGATGACTACCGCTTCGTTGTTGATCATGCAGAAAATCTGCAATCGATCTACATCCATGTTGATAATCTTTCCGATAAACTGGCTGCCTACGCTCCGGCAGATGCCTCAATCTCAAGCGGTCTGGTTAAGTATGACCTGGTCAGCTACGACTACTACGACAATGGCATACCCTGGGACAGATCAAGTTTCAGCCAGGTATTGACGATGGACAACTACACATTCATCGATGCAGTGGTATTGGTTCAGCTGAGGGTTGCTGAATATACAGAGCAGCCCACTAGGGTTATCACTAGTATCGAATGGTGTTAAGTAATTGCTATATTGAACGCTCGAAAAGGTGAGCGCATGGTTAGCAAAGATAACTATGACTGACTGATTGTTCTGGTGTTGTCTTGTGACTGTGTCTAAAGGGAGTTAATGATAATGACTGATTCAGCTGGTGGTGTTGGTGGCGGTGGCTCAACAGGCTCAATGGGTGGTGGATCAGATGTAGGTGGATCCGAGTCCGGTTCCTCGCTTGGTGACGGCTTGTCTGGCAGCAGCTCTCTATCGGACTCTCTCACAACAGGTGAACAACTTGCTAACAGTCCAACTACAGAAGATGGCTTGAAAGATTCAACAACACCGTTGGGCTCAGCGCTCAATTCATCGACCACGACAGATGCATTGGCTGATAACAGTGCGAAATCACCCAAAGACAAACAGGCAGCTAGTGATCAAGGCAAAACTAGTCGAGCCTCGGACATTGCAGGCAATGTAATGACAGTAAGCACAGCTGCCGTGACTGCAGTAGCAACTCATGTGCAGCAAAAAACAATACAGGGGCCTGTGGAGCATGCAATCGAGCGGTTGGAAGCAAGTAAAGACCCGGCGCAAATGGCTAAAGCCGAAACGCTACGGGATGCGAATAAACCGGGTGGCTTGAAAGGGTCAATTCACCCGGATGCGGTTGAATATGATGTCGATAAAACCATTGCGGCCAGAAACCAGGTTCTAAGTGACAAATCTGTAATCGGTAACAAATTAGCCAATGATCTCAGTAAAGTCTCCAAGAGTATCGACTTGGCAGAATCTGTAGCTAAAAAAGCCGGGGTGGTCGGTATGGTGGCCGGGCCAGTCATAGGCTCTGTTTCAGAAATATCCAAGCTGGATGAGAATGCAACAACCGCAGAACAGATAACAGCAGGTATTGTTGGGGCGGTTAAAACTGTTGATAATGCTATTGTTGGAGTGACAACTGGTGCCTTTGTCGGTCTGGGTACATCGTTGACCGGACCTGGGGCAATAGTAGCAGCGACCTCTGCTGGTATGGTTGCAGAATCAGCCTACAAATCTACAGGGACTGATCAACAGTTTGATGATTTTATCGATAATTCTGTCGCGCCTGTCGTACAATCCGGTGTGGAGATAGGCCTGGATACAATCGATTCTGCGGTCGAATTAGGCTCACAAGTAGTAAATGATATTCAAGATACGGCAAGCGATTATTACAGTGATTGGTTTGGTAGTAACAATGGAAAAGTACAACCTTGAACATGATCTGATCGATGTTGAATTGGGGCGCTCCTCATGAGTCAGGCCCTAAAAGGTTACTTTGAGCGTTTCCGTCAATACCACTACCTGGGGTATCTCAGGCACTACTACAATGCAGCAAGACATCCCCATCCGATTCGGTTTATAGTTTTTTTTATCCTCGGGGCGATCCTTGTTTTCAGTCTGGCAATAGTTAGTACTTTCGCTATCTTAAACAATACATTCCAGGGTGACCCGATCATATTTTATAGCCTCACTTCGTTATTGTATCTAATTGGGTTCGCTGGGGTTCCAACAATAGTTCTTTGGATTCAAGGGTATCGTCACAGGGATACAATAACTGTTTCGGATATACCGGATAATCTGCCAAAAAGTTCAGGCAAAGAAATTTGGTATATTATAATTCTCCTCTCTCTAGCACATGCCATACGAAAAATTCTGGGATGGTAGGTAGTAAGCAGATTTTTAAAAGAAGAGAGTATAAGAGAAGAAGAAAAAAGTTTTTACCCTGTCGTGGGGTGGCTCCTGTAATATTTTCTCACTAAATAAGCATGTAATATTCCTTGCTTCTGCTCGCTACGAAGGGATGCATGCCTCACGCTGCCAGAATCCTTGCACTATCACAAGCACTCTTCACCCTGCTGAATTATTGAATCCAGGTTAAATCGCTAGGCCATTAGTGTTGTGATGAGGTAGGGTGTGGCCCTGCCGCACCATAAGAGCGAGGTCTCCTCCGAAGTTCACCTTACTAGCCACAATAACCCGACACTCAGGGTTACATGAATGGCTCAGATCAACGCATGGATCGCTCCCCGCAAGAAGAGCTCTTGGGCTATACATTGGTAGGAGGCTCAATACTGAGTTAAGGACACCTCTATTAAATGCTTGTGCCCTCTGTGTGACCTGAAGCCATTCATATAGCCCCTAACCAATTTGGCATCATGACAGTCCGTTGTGTTACGGAATAGTTATGGCCAGGTTAGTAAGTGCCATTCCTGTCAGATACTAAATGTGAATCCATCTGCTAGGCTGAAGCGTAGTTCTATAACAAAAATCAATGCTGATTAGGAATTGGTCGTATGAACTCACGCAAGCTTGCACTCTTTCTGGTTATTGCTGTTGCAGTGATCCTCTTTTTTGTATTCGATCTCGATCGATATTTGACCCTTGAGTATTTAAAGTCGCAGCGGGATGCCATTGTCTCCTGGAGAGAGGCTCAGCCTCTGCTGGCAAGTATCAGCTTCTTTGTGGTCTATATTGCAGTCACTGCATTGTCACTGCCTGGGGCGGCAATCATGACTTTAGCAGTGGGCGCAGTGTTTGGGTTTCTCTGGGGTTTGGTGTTGGTCTCATTTGCGTCTACGATTGGAGCCACATTGGCATTTTTGATTGCCCGGTTTTTGCTGAGGGACAGTGTCCAGGCAAGATATGGAGAGCGACTGAAGGCAATTAACGAGGGTATTGAGAAAGATGGCGCTTTCTATCTGTTTACCTTGCGTCTGGTACCCATCTTTCCATTTTTTATAATCAATTTGCTGATGGGTTTAACGCCTTTACGCAGCTGGACTTTTTACTGGGTCAGTCAGCTCGGTATGTTGGCAGGAACGATTGTCTATGTTAACGCTGGCACACAATTGGCAACTATTGAAAGCGCCTCTGGGATTCTCTCTCCAGGCTTGATTGGCTCGTTTGTGCTACTGGGCTTGTTTCCATTGCTGGCGAAAAAAATCGTGGCGATCATCAAGCAGAGACAGGCACTCAAAGGATGGGAGCGTCCTAAAGTATTCGATCGTAATTTAGTGGTTATAGGTGGTGGTTCAGCAGGTCTGGTCTCTGCTTATATCGCAGCAGCGGTTAAATCCAAAGTAACATTGATCGAGAAACACAAGATGGGCGGGGATTGCCTGAATACAGGGTGTGTTCCCTCGAAGGCGTTGATTCGTAGCTCCCGAATCCTCAATCAGTCCAGACGTGCGAAAGAGTGGGGATTCGACTCTATTGATGTGAAGTACGAATTCAGTGAGGTTATGCAACGGGTAGATCGGGTGGTGAAGCAGGTTGAACCCCACGATTCAGTAGAGCGTTATACCAAGCTTGGGGTGGATGTAGTTGAGGGGGACGCTCGAATTACCTCACCCTACAGTGTTGAAGTGAATGGCATTGAATTTCGTACGCCAAATATTATTGTCGCTACTGGCGCCAGACCCTTTGTACCACCAATCAAAGGTATCGATGCAATCGACTATTTGACGTCAGATAATCTTTGGCAGCTGCGAGAGCGACCCAAGCGGTTACTGGTGCTCGGTGGTGGTCCCATTGGCTGTGAACTCTCCCAGGCATTCGCTCGCTTCGGTAGTCAGGTCACCATTGTAGAGATGATGCCAAGATTGATGATCAGAGAGGATGAGGATGTGGCAGATCTCGTTGCACAGCGCTTCCAGGAGGAGGGCATTCAGCTTCTGGTCGGACACAAAGCGGTTGAATTCATTCAGGAGCAGGGAGAGAACGTGCTTATCTGTGACTATCAGGGGGAGTCGGTTAATGTAACCTTTGATCAGGTCCTGGTTGCTGTAGGGCGTAAACCAAATACCAACGGGTTCGGCCTGGAGGCGTTGAATCTGGCGCTTAACCCCAATGGCACTTTGCAGACAGATGAGTATCTGCAAACCTCCATACCATCGATCTATGCCTGTGGTGATGTGGCGGGTCCCTATCAGTTTACTCACACTGCGGCACACCAGGCCTGGTATGCCGCGGTAAATAGCCTGTTTGGTCTGTTTCGACGATTCAAGGTGGACTACTCGGTGATTCCCTTTGCAACCTTCACCGATCCGGAGGTAGCCCGTGTAGGACTCAATGAGCTGGAAGCTGATCAGCAGGGCATCGAATATGAGGTAACTAAATTTGACCTTTCAGAGCTGGATCGGGCGATAGCCGAAGGGGAGACCTCCGGTATGGTCAAAGTATTGACCCCACCGGGGAAGGATAGAGTGCTGGGTGCAACAATTGTGGGTGAGAATGCAGGTGAATTGATCGGTGAATTTACTTCTGCGATGAAGCATGGTTTCGGTCTGAACAAAATACTTGGAACCATTCATATCTATCCAACACTGTTCGAAGCCAATAAATATGCAGCTGGCGCATGGAAAAGGGCACACACTCCGGAAAAACTACTCTCCTGGGTTGAGCGTTTTCACAGTTGGCGGCGTGGGTAAATAGAGGGCATTCTCCGACAACCGGTGATCTGTGATATTCTTCTGATTTTAATTCGTTGATCGATTTTTTGATGGGGTGAAAAACCATGCTGTTGCGTCGCATGATCACGACACTTCTGTTAATGCTCTCAACCGTTAGTCTCGCTGATAGTTATGCTTGGCAGGGAGCATTGCAAGATGGGAGTCATATAAACATCGACCCTAACACCAATAAGGTAACACGTACTGCTGAGGGGGTGAGTTCTCCCCTATGGGATGGTGTCCATAGTTTGGACAATGGTGCGGTTATTATTGTGAGGAACGGGGTGGTAATCAAAGATGTTGCAATAATCGAAGCTCAACACGAGCAGGAGCGTGACAGGCTCAATGCGGCCTGTATGCAACTGGTGAGAAAAGTTTGTGGAGAGCACAATGAGTGCAGCTCCTACCCATCCTGTGATCCTGCCCGTCAATTATTGGCAATGGAGCGTGAAGAACTGAACGAAAGTTGGGCTGGTATGGTACTTGAAACTTCCACCCACTGTCTGGAAGGGTTGGGTAATGAGGATTTTTTCAAGCCCTGTACGCAGAACAACTCAGGGGAGAAGACGCCCTGTGAAAAACTACAAACCAAGGTTTGTGGTAAAGGGCAACAGTGCGCTGAGCGAGAGTCATGTAGTGCTGCAAAGCAGTTGGTCTCAATGGAGAAGCAAGACAAATTCAGTGTTCCTGGTGGGTTCACCTATGCAACAGCACAATGTCGTGATGTCTTAGTATCAGATGACAGCTTTTTTAAGGGTTGTGAATAGTTTTTTAAGGGCGAGCACTCCTAAGGTGGATATCTACATCGACTATCTACCATAACTGTCGGTTTGAGAATAAAAAATGGATGCGTGGGGTAGCGCAATGAAGTGTCGAATTTCTTAACACATTGCTCTATAAGTGGGGGCTAGCGTTATCAAATAGCTAGCGAACATTTGTTGAATATTACCGAAAAACGCTATAAATCTGACAGTTAGAGCGTCGAAAAGCTTTACAATACACCAGGAATCTACTTCTACTCGTTACATATATTGATGTAAATCATCGAGTTTTTTCTTGTGGCACCGATATTGCGTATATAGAAGTAGAGATAACTGTAGGAGAATTAAGATGTTACTCAATAAAAGCTTACAAGCCTGGCCTGAAGATCCTGCATGGCCTGATCCATTTGGTGACGATCCTTACGACATCAAGCGTTGATTCTATGTTCTGGTTAGTAAAAGCTCTAAATATCTGATTTTCAACAACTAGCAGCGGTGATTGCCAAGCAATCCTGTAATTGTCTTCGAAAATATTTCTCGACTGACCACCCAGTGAATCAGTCCTGAGTTATATAGCCAGCCTGCTCTCCTCTCCCTGAACCAGTCATACAAACCATGAAACATCTTCTGTATGGGCAAAAAAAACCCGGCAGTGGATGCCGGGTTAAAGAATCACTCGAGGGAGAAGTGATAAACTAGTGAATAAAAAGACCACCATTGACAGGTAGGTTTGCACCTGTGACATAGGTACTTGCGTCATCAGCGAGAAATGCCACTGCTTGTGCAATCTCTTCTGGTTGACCCATCCTGCGCATTGGAATGCCGCCAACAATAGCTTCGCGGACGTCATCTCGCATTGCTGCAGTCATTGCGGTTTCAATATAACCAGGAGATACAGTATTCACAGTCACGCCTTTTGCTGCACCTTCATAGGCCAGAGCCATGGTGAAACCGTGCATGCCTGCCTTAGCTGCTGAATAGTTGGTCTGTCCAAACTGTCCACGCTGACCGTTGACAGAAGAGATATTGATAACACGTCCAAA
Organism: Candidatus Thiodiazotropha sp. AKIB8; assembly: GCF_058244675.1. Taxonomy (NCBI): domain Bacteria; kingdom Pseudomonadati; phylum Pseudomonadota; class Gammaproteobacteria; order Chromatiales; family Sedimenticolaceae; genus Candidatus Thiodiazotropha; species Candidatus Thiodiazotropha sp. AKIB8. The sequence continues at coordinate 38,705 of NZ_JBSYOO010000035.1, forward strand.
ACCCTGATCCACCATGCCGTTCCAAATTGGGCGGGTGACGTAGAATACGCTGTTGAGATTGGTGTCGATGACTGCATCCCACTGGTCGGAAGTCATCTTCTTCATGGTGGTGTCCCGGGTAATACCGGCGCAGTTTACGAGAATATCAACCTGACCAAATTTTTCGACAATCTCACTCATCAGAGCTTCGCCACCTTCAGGAGTGGAAACATCACCTGCAACGACATCAATCTGAGCACCTTGATCCTGTTGGCTCTGTTTCCAGGCATCAACTTGATCGGTTTCTGCAGGATGGCAAGTAGCTACAACTTTGGCACCTTCCTGGGCTAGACGCAGGCAGATTGCGGTACCGATACCACCAAGACCACCAGTGATAACAGCGATTTTGTCTTTACAGCTCATTATTCTATTTCCTCAATTTGGAATAACAGGAATTCAACAGTTCGAAAAATTGAAATTTAAAATGCCACCTTTTCACCCAGCATAGATGCCTATGTGTTCAATGTGGTGAATGAACAGTCTTTCGATAAAGACTGGATTGGTGGAATGATTCATCCGTCTACAATCTACGGACTTTAAAGAAATAAAACCGGCGCACCAGGCGCCGGTTTTAACAGCACGAAATCCAGGGCTGGATTAGGCAGCCTTTTCTGCTGCTTTGCTGATCTGCTCGTTGGCAGTAGCCAGGTTGCTCTCGTACCAGCTACGTACTTCTTCACCGGTTTTCTGGCTCATCTCTACTGCTTCACGGGTCTTGTTCATCATCTCTTCACCCAGTTTACGGGTCATGTCCATCTGGCCGCGAACGACTTCGTGGTAATCTTTTGCTTCAGAAACAAGCTTCAGCTGGTCCATGCTGGTTGTCATCAGGCTGTTGAAGGTGTTCATCTGTGCTTCCATAACCTGGTTCCAGGTTTTCAGGCTGATGTCGGTCAACTGACGAATACTATCGTAACCGGTAGTGTTGAACTCGTTGATCATCTCGATGCTCTCTTTTGCGTTTGCCATGTTGTGCGCTCCTAGTTGGTTGTGCGTTGCAGCATTGTTGCAGTGCAGCATATGGCAGTTTCGGGAGCTTGTCAAGAAAAATTGTGCGCCGCACAAAGATTTTTTTGTCTGTAACTGAGGTGGATCTGGTTGGCTAATCAGTTATATTATTATTACTAATAAAAACAATGGGTTATATTTCAATGTGAATTGAGCTGAATTAGCTCATAGGCTACTTATCTTCCTTTTTTGAAGCTGAAAAACCAGCTGCAGCAAAAAAATCTTTCTGCATATCCGACCACATTTTCATGTTGTTTTGAGCCAGGTTGGTCATTGCGCTAAATGGATCTTCACCCATATTCTTCTTGATCTGTTCCTGCTGTGCTGTGAACAGCCCCAGACTCTGCTCGAGGTAGTTACCGAAAATACCCTGCAGCGTGCCGCCATAGAAGCGGATGATTTGAGAGAGCATATCGGCGGTGAAGAGTGGTTTGCCACCAGATTCACTCTCCAGAATGATCTGTAGCAGTATGGAACGGGTGATGTCATCTTCAGTGGTGGAGTCGATAACTTTGATCAACTCACCGCCGACAATCAGCTGACGGAGTTGGGTCAGAGTGATGTATTTACTCTGCTCTGTATCGTATAAACGACGATTGGGATATTTTTTAATAATGCGATCTGACATATTTCTGCTGCTATGGCTGATAATTCGATCCGACCAGTTTACAACATTCTAAGCATTGAACAGAATGATTCTTTGGATTGAGTGAGGAAATAATGACTTGTGTGTGAGTAAGCGCCTCCCCCAGGAGGCTGATAAGCGCTCCGGGGGAGTCGTCAGTTAGACTTTTTCGACTGCCATTGCGACACCCTGACCGCCACCGATACAGAGGGTTGCCAGTCCTTTTTGGCTGTTACTCCGCTTCATTTCATGCAGCAGGGTGACCAGTACTCGACATCCGGAGGCGCCGATTGGGTGACCCAGAGCGATAGCGCCACCGTGAACATTTACCTTCGCCTTATCCCAGCCCATCTCTTGATTGACGCACATGGCTTGGGCTGCGAAGGCTTCATTGGCTTCAATCCTGTCCAGATCATTGGTAGTCCAGCCAGCCTTCTCGAGACATTTTGTCGAGGCAGGGATAGGTCCTGTACCCATAATTGCAGGATCAACACCTGCTGAGGAGAATGCAACAATCCGGGCCAAGGGGGTGAGACCTAATTCCTGGGCTTTACTCTCAGACATAACCAGTACCGCTGCAGCACCATCATTCAGTCCTGAAGCGTTACCGGCAGTTACAGTGCCCTCTTTGGAGAAAGCAGGGCGCAATTTGCCGAGGGATTCAGCGGTGGTTCCGGCACGAGGGAATTCGTCACGATCGAAAACCAGTGGCTCACCTTTGCGTTGAGGAATCTCAACAGGGACGATTTCGTCATTGAAAACCTGGTCGTTGAGGGCGCTCTCTGCTTTCTGTTGGGATGCAGCGGCAAACTCATCTTGAGCTTCCCGGCTGAAACCGAACTTGTCGGCAATGTTTTGAGCAGTAGTACCCATGTGGTAGTTATTGAAGGCATCCCACAGGCCATCCTTGATCATGGTGTCGACCAGTTTCCAGTCACCCATTTTGCTTCCATTACGAGAGTTGGGCAGGACATGTGGCGACATGCTCATATTTTCCTGACCACCAGCCACAACAATCTCGGCATCTCCACAGGCAACTGCCTGCATTGCCAAGTGGACAGCCTTCAGGCCGCTACCGCAAACTTTGTTGATGGTGAGGGCAGGGGTCTCTACCGGAAGGCCGGCTGCGATACTTGCCTGGCGCGCAGGATTCTGGCCTGTTCCTGCGGTTAGCACCTGTCCAAGAATTACTTCATCGACCTGATCAGGCTTAACGCCACTCCGTTCCAGCAAGCCTTTAATGACGGTAGCACCAAGTTCATGTCCTGGGATTTTGGCCAGGCTGCCACTGAATGTACCGATGGCGCTACGGGCTGCTCCTACGATGACTATGTTTTCGCTCACGTTGGGTAATCCTCATAATTTTTAGTTTATTGATCTCTGTCAGTCTCACTCAAAGACAGACGCTTGGCGGCTTTGGATAATCGCACTGCACCATGATTAGGCCAACCGTAGATTATGTTTTAACAAAAAATGTTGCAGCGCACAAATTTTATTGCTAGCTTAGTGGGTATGAGTGTTCACTGCTGGGTTTTTATAGTCCTTTGTCTTTAATCAGACAAGCTTATGTGACAAATAGCAGTTCAACCCAAATGAGACACAAAGACCAAAGTGACATAACGACGAGACAATACCATGAGTGAATCAGCGTTTTGGAATGATGATTGGATGAAAGTCCAGCAGCAGTATTGGGAGAACTGGACTGATATGAGCCGTAAGGCGATGGGTATGGAAGCACCTAAATCTCCCATTGAAAGTGCAATGGATCACTGGTGGCAGGCGGTATCCCCCTCTACCAGCGATATGACAGGTAACTTTATGGGCAAGATGATGGAGCAGACTAAAAGCTACTTCCGCCTGGCTGAGGGTTACTACGGCAATGCCCAGAACAGTACTAACTGGATGGATGCTGCGAATCGTACTGTCAGTGACCTGCAAAAGATGTTCTCGAACAGTCTGGAGGGTGTCTTTAACGGCACAGAGAGTGCTGGCGACGACGCCATGCACAAAATGATGGCATTTTGGGAAATGCCGATGGATAACTGGCAGAGGATGGTCTCCTCCCTCTCTATAATGCCTGGGGATTTGTTGAGAAATATGCCGAGTCAGGATGGCCTGGAACGCTTTCTGAGCGCCCCCGGACTTGGCTATATGCGCGAAGAAGAGGGTCAGTATAAAAAACTCACCAATTCTGTGATGCAGTATCAACGCAATCTGGGTGAGTACATGCAGTTCTTTTCCAACCTGGGATTGCTCTCCGCCAATCGCATGAAGGATAAGATCCAGGAAGTGGCAGAAAGCGGCAAACAGATCGATAGTGCCCGCGGACTATACGATCTATGGGTCAGCAGTAGTGAAGAGGTTTATGGCGAGCAGGTCATGACCCCGGAATACGCGAAGATTCATGGCTCTCTGGTCAACAGTCTTATGAAACTGAAGCAGCGCATGGGACATGTGGTTGATGAAACTCTGGGTGGATTGAATATGCCAACCCGTCGAGAACTTCGCACCCTTCAGGATCGTTTGCAGGAGTCCCGTCGTGAATCCAAGTCGATGAAGGCTGAGATCGAATTGCTCAAAGAGCAGATGATTGAATTACGCTCGATGGCAACCAGTAAGCCTAAACAGGCTTCTGCGGAAGCGGCAGTGAAACCTGCGCCTGCTGCCAAGAAAAAAGCCAGCGTGAAAAAGAAAGCCACAACCAAAAAGGCTCAGCCTAAAAGCTGAAGCACCCGAACTTTATCACTGTGAAGATCACATGATAGGAATTGAGGAGAAGAGACGTGCAACCATTTAATATCCGGCCAGACCAGATGGCCGAAGAGATGCTCGACTACAGCCGTAAACTTGGCAAAGGTGTCGAAAATTTGCTGAATGCGGAGAAGATTGATGCTGGGGTTACTCCCAAAGTCGAGGTCTATTCCGAGGATAAATTACGCCTCTATAGATACGAGTCGCCTGCCGATGTGGTTCAGAGTTCGGTGCCTACACTGATCGTCTATGCGCTGGTGAATCGCCCCTATATGACCGACCTTCAGGAAAATCGATCTACCGTAAGAAATCTGCTGGCAGCAGGCCAGGATGTCTATCTGGTGGATTGGGGTTATCCCGATGAGGCAGATCGTGCGCTCACAATGGATGACTACATCAATGGTTATCTGGATCGCTGCGTCGATGTCATTCGCAAGCGCCATAAATTGGATAAAATCAACCTTCTGGGGATTTGCCAGGGAGGTGCATTCAGCCTCTGCTACTCCTCTATGCATCCAGACAAGGTAAAAAATCTGGTTACCATGGTAACCCCGGTAGACTTCAAGACACCGGACAACATGCTCTCTGCATGGGTACAACATATGGATGTCGACCTACTCATCGACACTTTGGGTAATGTACCGGGAGAGTTACTCAACTGGACATTTCTCTCGCTCAAGCCTTTCAGTCTTACCGGCCAGAAATATCTGAGCATGGTGGATGTGCTGGAAGATGAGGACAAACTGAAAAACTTCCTGCGCATGGAGAAGTGGATCTTTGACAGTCCTGATCAAGCTGGTGAGACTTTCCGTCAATTCACTAAAGACTTCTACCAGAAAAACGGTTTTCTGGAGGGGGGCGTAACTATTGGTGATCGTCAGATTGACCTGAAAAATATCACCTGTCCGGTACTCAATATCTATGCTGAGCAAGATCATCTGGTTCCACCCGATGCATCCCGTGCACTGCGTGACAGAACCAGCAGCAAAGACTATACCGAACTCTCTTTTCCTGGTGGCCACATCGGTATTTACGTCAGTGGAAAAGCTCAGAAGCAAGTCCCTCCTGCAATCGGCCAGTGGCTGGATGAACGGATAAAATAGTTTTACTTATGATCCTCCGCCGGTAGTCTCTACCGGTTTTTCGGGGTGCTGCCAAGCACCCCTTTTTTTTGGCACCAGATTTGGTCTGCTCTCTATATGCCTCCCTTTCGTTAATAATCCAGTGGTTAAGTTACCAATATTTGTGTTTATCCTGAATGCTGTACAACTTTTAAGTGAAGATTGAAGAAAGAGTGGTGATTTGTTAAGAGATATCCAGTCTGCCTGAAAGTACCCTGTTTTTTACAAGGCATTCACTACTGGACATTGGTCAGATAACTACTAAAGTAATATTTGTACATGTTGTGTACAAGAATATACTTTAAATATTATGCAAATTCCGAGGTGTAACATGAGTGGATACGAGAGGCAGATTCAAGAGACAGAACGATTCTATGATCAACAGATGCATATCATAGAAGAGAGTGGGGCTGAAATACTGAGTTCAGTTGTGCCCGGCAGCCGACTCCATGAAATAATCCATAATCCGATTGATGAAGGTATTGATGAAGGCTGATTGTCAATATTCGCCTGATGGGTTTTGAAATCAATTATCAGTATGTAGTGCAAATGTAATGAACAGACTACCAAGTCACTTCTACAAACTGATTTCGACAGGTCTGACTGTTGGAATTTTCACTGCAATTGGGGTAACGATGGTGAGTTTGGTCCATCAGGTTACAGCCGAACAGATATTTGAAAATCAACGGGAAGCCACCCGTCAGGCGTTTAATCAGGTGCTTGAGTCGGAGCGATATGATAATCACCCATTTGATCATCCGATAAAACTAGAATCAGCTGAATGGATTAATCGTGGAGAGCCTGTCACAGTTTATACTGCAACATTGAAAGGTCATCTTATCGCTACATTGCTGAGTGTGGAAGCCCAACATGGGTATAACGGTAAGATAACCCTGCTAATGGGCATATTGGCTGATGGAACCCTTTCTGGTGTTGAGGTAGTGGCGCACCATGAGACACCTGGCCTGGGTGACAAGATTGAGTCGAGTCGATCTGATTGGTTGAAGCAGTTTCATGGTCATTCTCTAACTTCGCCAAAACAAGATGATTGGGGTGTTAAACGTGATGGTGGAGAGTTTGATCAGATCACTGGAGCAACAGTGACCTCAAGGGCTGTGATTAAATCCCTTAAAAAAGCACTGACCTACATACAGCAAGAAATACCCAGCCTGTTAAATGAATTACCTGATAAATCAGGGAAAACACTAAATAACAAACATATCAGTGATATAACTAGCTGGACTGGAAATCGCTCTCGGTGGGAATCTCTAGATAAAGATTCGATGCACTCAAGCGGAAATCTGATGATATGATGAGAATAATATTAATCATGATGTTGCTGGTAACCCACCAGGTCAGTGCTGAAAAATGCCCTGATACGCTCAATTTTGACAAACGTAAACTTGCTGATGATTCTCAAATTAACCTTTGTGATGCCTATTCTGGAAAGGTTGTACTGATTGTAAATACAGCAAGTAAATGTGGGTTTACTCCCCAGTATGATGGTTTGGAACAGCTTTACCGTACTTACAAAGAGAGAGGACTGGTTGTATTGGGTTTTCCCAGTAATGATTTTGGTTCCCAGGAACCTGGGAGCGAAAAAGAGATTCAGTCTTTCTGCCGAAATACCTACAGCATAGAGTTTCCGATGTTCGAAAAGATAGTTGTTCGCAAAGGAAATGCTGATCCTCTATATCAAGAACTTGCGCGCCAGGCGGGAGAGTATCCAGCTTGGAATTTTCATAAATATCTACTGAATCGCGAAGGTGAATTAATTGGGAGTTTTCCCAGTCAGATTAAACCTGAAAGTCAGCAGTTGGTTAGTGCGATAAAAGAGCTGCTTTAAAGAATATAAGGTAACTTGTTAGTTAATCAGAGATCGTCTTCTGCTTTGTCATTCTGACATTGCGACGAATAATATTCTATTGGTTTACTCTATCTTAACTGTTTACATGCATGGTTTTAGAGGCCACTTTGTCTATTTTTCTGCTCTCCCAGAAGTTTCTTCTTAAGCAATAATTTATCATCGGCTCATGAAGGAACTGACAAGCTATAATAAAGTATCCTTCAAAGCATGCCAGCTAAGTAAAATTACTCTGTAAGCCAAACCCATTTTGTTGGACAATAGTGATCAGCAACAGAACACTACACCTGTTTAGTTTGACCTGTTTTGATTGGGTGTATAAATAAAAAAACTGAAGTTACTCATCTATAGAGATGGCTGGGGTACTGAATAATCATGAATAATAATCAAGTATATGCAAAAGAGTTTTCTGAATGGATTCAGGACTTTATGCGAAGGGACTCTGCAAGTGGCATTATCCTGATTTTTGCAGCTGTGTTTGCCATGTTGTTGGAGAACTCACCCCTGAACTGGATCTATGATTCTCTGCTGAATACCCCTGTTGAGATTCGAGTCGGTGCTCTGCACCTGGCCAAGCCACTGCTTTTATGGATCAATGATGGCTTAATGGCTGTATTTTTTATGCTAATTGGCTTGGAGGTGAAAAGGGAGTTTCTAGAGGGGGAGTTGTCACGTATTGATCAGATTGTTCTACCTGGTTTGGGGGCAATTGGTGGGATGCTGGTTCCTGCCGCCATCTATTTTGCCTTTAATGTGGGAGACCCCATCGCACTGAGTGGCTGGGCTATCCCTGCCGCGACTGATATCGCCTTTGCACTGGGCATTCTGTCATTGGCTGGAAATCGGGTGCCTGTCTCATTGCGTGTGTTTTTAATGGCCCTGGCAATTTTTGATGATTTGGGAGCGATCATTATTATTGCTATTTTTTATACTGCTGACCTCTCCCTCTCCAGTTTGATTGTGGCTATTACCGCGATTTCGACTCTTTTTCTATTGAATATTAAGAATGTAACGCGCTTATCCGCCTATTTGGTTGTTGGGGTTATACTCTGGATAGCCGTATTGAAGTCGGGTGTTCATGCCACACTAGCTGGTGTGGTACTGGGTTTAATGATTCCAATTAAAGATCCTAAGGATGAAAGTCGCTCCCCCTTAAGGGAGGTTGAACATGGCCTGCATCAATGGGTAGCGTTTCTTATCTTGCCGGTATTTGCCTTTGCCAATGCAGGGGTTTCACTTTCAGGCTTAAGTGTTAGTGATTTACTTGAACCCATACCTTTAGGAATAGCTGCTGGGCTGTTTCTGGGTAAACCCTTAGGCATTCTTCTGTTTTGTGGAGTGGCAGTTTTGTTGGGCTTTGCTCAGCTACCCACTAGAGCAAGTTGGTCTGGATTTTTTGCGACTTCGGTGTTGTGTGGGATTGGATTCACTATGAGTCTGTTCATTGCTTCACTGGCATTTGAGCAGAGTGGGGAGGGTGCGGTGATTATGGGTGACCGGATTGGTATTTTACTGGGGTCAGGGCTTTCTGCCGTGGTTGGATTAGTGTTGCTTAAGTGGTTCAACCCATCAACTGCAGGGAATAAATAACCAGGGAATCTCTGAGCAAGTCACAAACCGGCCTCTTGTCGCGAAAATGTACTGTTTCCGTGACTATTAACCCTGAAGACGACATACTTAGTCGCCGGGTTAATAGAACTGGCCCTAGGATAAAATATCAAGAATCAGGGCACGCACATCAACCTTGGCCTTCAATCGTACACATGCCAGGTAGAGTCCTGCCAGTTTACGATGTAGCATCAGAACATCATGTGGTGGCAGGTGCCAATAGTGTTGATTTAGACGAAGATAAATCACCTGTTCGCTCATTCGCGTCATCAAATCCGAGTTTGCAAAATCGTAGCTTCCATTCTGTCTCATAGGTTCGGCGACATGCTTCAATAGATTGCAGATCGCAGAACGGTAGAGTTCCGGTGCTTGAGGATCTAGATAACCCACTTCGATTGCAGCCTGTTCCACTTGTTTTATATCATCTTCCAATAAACTGCTCAGTAAGTTGTGGAAGGCCAGAATGCGAGGTTTTTCATAATATCGAACAGCGCCAAAATCAAGCAGTCCTAATTGTTCAGTTTTATCGTCATATCGATAGTTCGCAAAATTCGGGTCGGTTTGAACCATGCCCCAGCGAAAGGTTTCTTGAAGTGAAAGCCATGTTAGTCGATGGGCAACTGCATTTTTAATCTCCGATGAGTGTTGAGTAAGCTGATCCAAGGGTACTCCTGGTATGAAATCCATACACAGTACTTCTCTTGTTGTCATATCATCAACCGGAGTAGGTAGTTTGAATCCAGTTACAGATCCCAATTGCACTGCATATGACTTTTGGTTTACTGCTTCCTGAAAATAGTCTGCTTCCTGGTGTAGTTGTTGTTTTGTTTCGACAAGTAAGCTATTGACATTCAGTTCTTCTGGAATCATTCGAAACAACTTTAGTAGGGATGCGACATTATCTACATCGCTATCTATGCTTTTACGAATGCCAGGGTACTGGATTTTAATTGCCAGGTGTCGCCCCTGTTTCGTTATCGCTTCATGCACTTGCCCGATCGAGGCTGCAGCAATTGGGGTAAAGTTAAACCGTTTGAACTGACGATCCCAATCTTTTCCCCAGTTCTGCTCAAGTACCTGGGCTACTTGACCTAATGGCATCTGATCAGCGTCTTCGCGTAACCGTGTCAGGAGTTGACTGAATTCTTCAGGTAACAGGTCACCCGCTTCCATAGAGATCATCTGACCAAGCTTCATTGCCGCTCCACGCAACTCAGCAAGTTGTTTGGATAAACGGTTGGCATTGGCTGGTGTAAGAAGTAGAGTGGAAGGGTTCAGGGATTCTCCAGTGAACAATCGTTTCACGCCTTCAGTAAAAGCACCTCCAGCCATTCCACCTGCCAACTGGCCAAGTTTCAATATCCTCTTTCCCCGACTCTCCGGGATCTGACTTTGTGGCAGTTTTGGGAGTACGTTTTCTTGCATGATGATCGATTCCGATTTTTTCCAGTTGTTTAATACCGAATTACCCGCAAGACCCACTAGCAGGCAGGTGCAGTGTCATCTTCAGTAGCTTTATATTCACTGTTAAGATACTGAATAGTCTCTGGACAGAATGATTTTGGATCAATACTGCAAAGCTTATATATTTCGTCACCTCTACATATATTGCCTTTGGTCAACATTCGAATCTGATCTCTGCTGATGGGGAACCAGGAGTATCTATCGAGTAACATGGCTACCATGCTGGGGGCGAAAGTCGGTACGGGTAGCATCAGTTTTTCTTTACTATTTGCCTGGGCAATTAATCTGAGGATGGTTCGCCAGCTTAAATCTTCAGGGCCACCCAGAGTATAGGTTTTGCCAATGGTTTCTTGTTTTGTCAGTGACTTTGCAAAAGCCTGGGCAACATCTTCAACATGAACAGGTGAGAGTTTAAATCCGCCTGGTTCGTGAGGAATTAATCCTTCATAGAAGAGTGGCGCGGGTAGAGGTGGATCGATGATCTCCTTTTTCAACATCGATGCAAACTCCTGACGCCCACGTGGGTTACCAAAGATGACTGATGGTCTGAATATGGTCCAGTCAAGCTGGCTATGTTTCAGATTCTCCTCCGCAGCAACTTTAGTCTTTTGGTATGGTGTCAGTTTGTGGTCTATCCCGTTAGCACTCATAAGAATGAAGCGCTTTAGACCCATCTCCCGGGCCAGAGCTGCAGTTTTCACTACTCCTCTGTATTGCAACTTTTCAAAGGTGATACCTTGTTCAGGAAAGGCCCTTAGAATACCGATGTTATAAATCACTGCATCAACATCTTTCAATAGCATTCTTATACTATTGTTATCTTCTATGTTACCTGCAAACCATTCCACTTGATCTCCAGCCATAGGCATCTGCTTCGGAATATGTCTGATCAGTACTCTTGGCGTATCTCCCTGTCGCACCAGTGCATCCACTAGATATTGGCCAACAAATCCAGTGCCACCTAAAATTGCTACTTTCATGTTTTGCTCCTGCAAAGGTGAACGAATAGGTATAACATTGTGACTCTGAGTTGTACAAAAAGTCACATCTTAGTTGGATAATATTGTACATAATGAGCATGCTGATCTTGTGGTTTCTATCAAGGCAATAGAGCATGACTTGTAATAGGTAATATCTGTTATGAAACTTGGTGATATGGCGGCAGAATTCATCCTCCATGATCAGACCGGTAAAGCGCATAGCTTGAAGGATTACCGTGGTCGTTGGGTAGTACTCTATTTTTACCCCAAAGATGATACACCAGGCTGTAGAACTGAAGCTTGTGCTTTTCGAGATCAGCGCTCGGTTTTTGAGGGGTTGGAAGTAGTGGTTCTTGGGGTGAGCACAGATGATCAGAGAAGCCATCAGAGATTTGCTGAGAAATTCGAGCTTGGATTTCCAATTCTATCTGATGTAGAGGGCAGAGTCGCTCAATCCTATGGTTCATTGTTTAGGTTATGGCCCTTCATTTTCGCTAAAAGGCAGACTTTTATCATTGATCCGGCAGGTAAGATTGCCGCTATATACAGAAAAGTGGATGCAAAAAACCACAGTTTGCATATTGTGGAAGAGCTGCAAAGAGTTATGCAGAAGTAACAAGTAAACTATTCAATCATTTGAAAAGGTATCTCATACTCTGCAAGTGATTTCTGTAGTAATTTAAACGCGCTATCGATATCACCGCTACCGCGTAAGCCCAGTTCGATAGTCCCTTGACTGCCAAATTTTGGAAGACTGAAAAGTTTGAGATCACTCAAGTGGAGATTCATATCATCCATAAGCGGCACGAGTGAGCTTTCTGGTGTGTTAAGCACAAGTAGCGATTTTTCCTGGAACTTACACTTGGCACCTGAATAGTAGTGTTTCAGCACCCACTCAGCCATCGGCCAGGCCATTTCTGGGAAACCTGGTAAAAAGTAGTGTCGATTGATGCTGAAACCAGGTATCTGGTTGTGTGGATTTGGAATCAGATCACACCCCATAGGGAGATCGGCCATTTTTATGCGAGTCGGATAGGCTGCTTCCCCAAATTGATCTTCGATAAGATGTTTAGCCTCGGAATGGCGTTCCAGCGTGACTCCTGATGCCTGAGCTGCACAGCTTCGAGTTAAATCATCAGGTGTTGCGCCAATGCCGCCGCAGACGAATACCGGGTGTTGTGCTGCCATAGAGAATGAGAGATGACGGGTAAGGCTCAGTTCCTCATCAGGTAGTATCCAGGATCTGATGAGTTGCTTACCATGCGCTCTGAGTAGGCTACGGAAATGGGCTAGGTGTTGGTCATTTCTGCTACCAAATAGCAGTTCATCACCAATTATGATGAGGCCGAATCTAGAGGTGGCTGATTGTGTGAAATTCATGGGCTGATGGTTGGCAATAAACTTAAGTGAGCGTGCTGGCTCTTATCCGGAAAAGCATTATGAGAATGAAGTTTGTAAATCAGTAATAATATATAGCGCTTTAAACATCTGAAATTACCACTGTTCTACAAGCGCCCAGTTTCATAAGGAGGATGAAAAGAGGTTTGAATAGTGGTCAATCCTTGCTTGTAAGTTTCTTTTCCAGCTGTTTAATGCGCTGTTTTGCCTGTTCTAATTCTTGTTCGATTTCAACTTCTTTAGTGACATCTTTTTGAATGCCGATATAGTAAGTTAGACCATCTTCAGCGCTGATAATTGGGGTAATGCTCAATTCGTTCCAAAAGAGGGAGCCATCCTTGCGGTAGTTACGAAGCCTGGTTCGGCAGGGTTGATTAGATTCAATCGCTTGGCGAATGACCTGGCGAGCCTCCTGGTCTCGGTCTTCCCCTTGAAGGAATCGACAGTCCTGATAGAGGATATCTTCCTCTGTATAGCCGGTAAGCCGTTCAAAAGCACTATTTACATATAGTAGGATAGTGTCATCACCTTCCCGTTCAGCGATCACTAATCCGTCATTGGCAGTATCCAAAGCCTGCTTGAGCAGCTGTAAACTGATCGGTAATTGCTTCATTTCTTATACCTTAACAAACAAATGCCATATGGATGTTAAGCGCATGTCAGGATCGGCATGGTTGTCGCTCTGGTTTAATTCTACGATAACCAGACAATTGATTGAAGTGGGTGGTTCAATAAAGGTGTAGAAAAAGTACTTTTGCTGCCAGAATTCTGTTGAGGAAGCTCTTTACCTGGCGGGGGTGGATGATCTTAGAGGCAAAATATGCTGGCATATAGCGAGGATATCTCGAAAGAACCTGCTATTGCCCAATCAGACTCAATCTCAATTTATCATCAATAGGATTCTGTCCTAACCATATATCCATGTATGACTCAGCAAGAATTCTGTCTGAGAGGGATATTACTTCCTGATGATTGAGCTCAAGTTTTATCTCTCCCTGGTCTGTGGAAGTCAAGGCATAGCGATCACCGGGTTGAACATCATGCATTGCAGCATGTAACCGATCCAAAGAGGGACGTATCATCTCCAGCCTGTTTTCTCCTTGCTGCTCCAATATGAATTTTTCAGCAGTTTTGCGAATTTGCGATACCTTGACAGGTACCAGGTAGTGTATTACCAGTCGTCTCTCCTGTTTGGCACTGTCTTGAGAGGTATAAAGAGCAGCTGCGTATAGGTCGATCAAGATACCCCATGTCAACATTCCTGCACCTTTAAGTTCCAGTTCACCACTATCCGTCAAAAGGTATTGATCGAAGTGAATATCTTTGATCTTCATCCCCTGGTTTGCAGATACCTGAGAACTGTAAAGCAGTGCCAGTAAAATAACAGTCAATATGCGTGATCTGAAATAAGTATGCTTAGTCATGATTTACACTCTTTCTAAAAAATAGTAGGACTTCTCCGATTTTGATACCAAACTTGGTGACTTCAGCTCTATTAACCAGTGTCTCTTCATCTATGAGAAACATCCAGTCGTTAAAATGAACTCGCCAATCCTTGTTATTGATCGAAAGGTCCATCTTATATTGCCATTGCAGGCTGCTACCGTATGCTTGCCCCTTTGCTTCACCGACAATATCCAAAGCTGTACCTGTATAGTTGTGTTTATCCACCCGGTTTATCAGCCACACCCGCTGTTGAGTAAACCCATCATCATAAACGAACGATTCTTCTAGCTTTAAGAGGTTGTCAGTGACGTTGCCAACAATCTTAACCGTGAATCTTTTGCGTAATGTTCCGAATCTATCAACAAAGACGCCCCAGGCTTGTTGCTCTCCATCGAAATACTCAAATAGATCGAACTCCGGTTGAGTTTCCAGATAGTCAATGGGTTTCATGTTGGAGCACCCTAGTGTCATCAGCAGAACCAGGCTGAGTAGCCATTTGTTGGTAAGAAATTTCACTATTAGTACTCCTTTGTAAAATTTTGAGTTGCCGGCTATTCAGTGGGAAATGCCATATCATCCAGGCTGCTGCCAGCTTGAATGGAATTGGAAGTAAGCCATAGGCGAGGATAAGCGCCTGTATGCCCTGCTCGGTTGGCAGGGTAGGGTTGAACCCATTTGATTGAACCAGGGGGTAGACAAGTCCAATGGCTAGTGCCAGTGACAGTTTCGTAGCCATACCCCACAGACCGAAGAAAATTCCTGCCCGTTCACCACCGCCATCAGCTCTGTCGATATCGATTACATCTGCCTGGATGGCAGCTGGTAGTGAGATGTCAATTCCAAGGCTGAGACCTGTCAACAGGCAGATAATAAGAAAAGGATATATTTCACCGCTAGGTAGCAGAGGTACCCAGACAAAAACAGATGCTGAGAATACCAATGCCACAGCCCACGCGGAGTGTTTCTGTATACGGTGGGACAGGGGTAACCAGATCAGTAGACCCAATAGCCCTGATGCGAAGTATACGGTGAGAAATAGCCATGTTTTGTCACTGAGTCCCAAAGCAAACTCAACATAGAGCAAAAAAAGACTGGCAGGTATGGCATTTGCGATACCGTTTAACAAATAGGCAAGTAAAAGCTTTTTTAAAGGAGCATTCTTCTTGAGAAGCTTCATCCCTTCCTTTAATCCTGTTTGTTTGCCCTCTTTTACCTGATTCGGAACTAGCAGCAATCCAGGCATGGAAAGCAGGAAAGTTACTATAAATATAATGCCGACTATTTCTAATAACTGACTGTTTTGATGGTCTGCAATCAGTAGAGGAATGGTTACTACAGTTAACGTGCCAATCAGCACATAAATCTCTCTAACTGATGTGATTTGCGATCGCCTGGTGTAGTCCGTAGAGAGTTCAGCGCCCCAGGCTGAATATGGAATAACTACCCATGTCCAGCCTGTATATAACAGTGCTGACCAAATCAGCAGATAAGCTGCGTCAGGTATGCCAGATGGAATGAAGAGCATATAGCAGGATATGATCAATAGCGGGGCGCCACTATAGATCATCAATCTTCTACGTCCGTTTTTAATATTGAATCGGTCACCCAGGTAACCTGCGACAGGATCAGAGCAGAGATCCCACAAACGTGAGAACATGAGCAGGAAACCAACACTTGCCATTCCCAAGCCAAATTCATCAGCGTAAATTGGAGGCAAAAAAATAACCAGTGGCAATCCCAAAAATGCCAACGGTAGACCAGGTAGGCCATACCACATCAGTTGTTTCCACCACTGACTCATTTTTTCATCTGCTTTTACGTAACAGAATCTGATGTAGATCCAGGCGGCCATCGCGAAAGCCGGCTTCACAATAGCTGAGATAATAACGCCACATACGGATAAAGCGTTGGTCGAATCCCTGAGCTATAACTTTATCACTAGCCTGATTGAAATTAATTTGCCACTGCTTTAGGGTTTCCGCATAATCGAGACCAAATTTATCATTTCTCTCTAGCTTTAGACCGAATTTTTCAGCTGTTTCGATTAGAGTCGAAATTGGAGGAAGCATTCCTCCAGGGAAAATGTACCTTTGTATAAAGTCAGGTTTCTCCCTGTAATCGTTGAAAACTTTTTTATCAAGGGTTATTACCTGCAGTGCTGCACTGCCACCCGGTTTAAGGTGATTGGAAATCTGTGCCATATAGTCTCCCCAATAGGCTTCTCCAACAGCCTCAAACATCTCTATGGAAACGATATGATCATACTCGCCACTGATATCTCGATAGTCAGTTAAACTTAAATTTACTTCACTGCTGAGCCCCTCATCTATGACCTTCTCATTTGCCCATGAAAGTTGGGATGGTGAAAGTGTAATTCCATCTACTTTAAACCCCTGTCTGGCAGCAGTTATTGCCAACCCACCCCAGCCGCAACCTATTTCCAACAATTTTGATCCTGGTTGAGGATCGAGTAAATCAAGGATTCTTTGATATTTGTTGTTCTGGGCGTTTGCTAGAGACTCATCCTCACTTTGGAATAAGGCGCAGGAGTAGGTCATGCTGGAGTCCAACCATAATTTGTAGAAACTATTCCCAAGGTCGTAGTGAGCCTCAATGTTTTTAGCACTGCCTTGTTTGGTATTCCGTCGAGTCCAGTGATGTAAGCGATTTACCATGTTTGACAGGCGTGAGGCTCTACGAAGTCGCGTGAATCTGTACCTGTTTTTTGCAAGCAAATAGAGTAAACCTGTAAGGTCATGGGTTCTCCAGTCACCTGCCATATAGGCTTCTGCGAAACCTATATCACCCTTGATATATAGCTTCTTTATGAAATCTGAAAAATTAACTATCTCAATCCTCGCGGTAGCTCCTGAGGATTTGCCATTGAGGATAAAACGTCTCCCGTTAGCCGTGATTTCCAAGCTGCCATAAGCCAGACAATCTAAGCGGCTCAGAAAGTCATCAATAAGATCTATACGAGAGGTGAGTCGTTGTAGTGATTGTGTTTGTAGACTGCTCATGAGGAAATCTGCTCCTTTGGAGGTCGAGGTTTCGGGAAGAATGGCGCGCCACGCAACCATATTTTCAATGCCTGCCAATGAATCGCTGCCATGACTTTGAATGTCATCAGAGGAGTTCTAACTAATGCGGCCAAGAGGTTCCTATCATCCAGAGCATGAGATACACCTGATTGACTTGCTGTAAGCATCAGTCTGTTGTCCTGATACTCATTGATGACCACGCCGATCCGGTCGCCAGGTTTTTTGAAATTAAAATGGTACTTAGCCTGCATGCCGATGAGTGGTGAGACGTGCATTCTTTTTTCTTTTACTGCTTTGACTGGCCATGACAATGGCTCACCATGGTTATGGATCAGATAGAAATGATGTTCATTGAATGTGTTATTCACTTCACAGATCAGTGCTCTCAAACTGTTATCAAGGTGAAAGCAATACCAGATGCTGATTGGATTGAATCCATAGCCGAGTATTCTTGGAAAGCAAAGTAGTTGAATATCGCCACCTTCAAGATCTATATTTTGCTTTCTCAAAAAGTCATTGGCCCATGATTTGAGGCTGGAGCCATCTCTGGGACCATGATCTTTACGCATGAAAGAGAGTAGGTTAAAGCGATCGATTGAGAGCAGTCGCAATGATTTGATATCCTGCTCAAGTTGATCGAGATTGAGTAGCAGGCTGAACACTGGATATGAAAAACGATACTTAACCGGGAAGTTTCGTTGATGCATAACATCTGTCAAATAAATTCTGCTCGAATTAACAGGCATCGGTTAAACTCCTGCACTTCTTGCAAGTGATGCCAACTTGTCAATATTGTTCTGATACGGAATATATCTATTTTCCGTCATCCAAGGCTCACTCACGCCAAGTCTTGATGCCAGTTCTACCGATGAGCGCAAAGCGTCTTCATGGAAACCGTATCCGAAATAGCTTCCGCAATACCAGATTCTCTCCTTGCCCTGTATCTGATCCAGCATTTCCTGAGCATAGAGTGCAGCACTGTCGAATACAGGATGGTCATATGTGATTGTTGCAACTGTGCATTCATCGCGAGGAGACTGTAGAGGATTAAGAGAGACAAAATAGTCACGTTTGCTATCCAACCGTTGCAGACGATTCATCCAGTAGCTGACGGATACATCTCTCTCTTCTATATGCTTATCATCAGATAGGTAGTTCCATGACGACCAGACTTTTCGCGACTTTGGCATCAAAGCTGAATCTGAATGTAAGTAGGCTATGTTTTCCTGGTATCGGAACTTATTGAGTAATTTAGCTTCGAGTGGTTTGGGGTTATCCAGCAATGAGACAGCTTGGTCTGCGTGGCAGGCTAAGATCAGGTTGTCGTATTTCGTTTTTTGGCCATCTTGCGTGATAACCTCAACCCCATCAGGTAGACGCTTTATGCTGACAACCTGCTGCTTTACTTTTATACGACTACCCAAAGCGGCAGACATCTTTTTTACATATTGCCAGCTACCATTGACCACGGTTTTCCATTGGGGTCGATTTTTTAAACTTATCAGTCCATGGTTATTAAAAAAGCGTGCAAAGCTGCTAAATGGAAATGAGAGCATGGTTCTTGTGGGACACGACCATATTGCTGCTGCCATGGGTAGAAGATAATCATAACGAAATTGCTGGTTGTAACCGTTCTGGTCGAGAAAATCTCCGAGACTCAAGTCGTGATTGTTATCTTCAATGTATGCCAGACAATCACGATTAAAACGCACTATCTCCCTTAACATTGATAAAAATTTAATATCGATGATATTCCGTTTCTGAGCAAACAATTTACCAAGATTGTCTCCTGCATACTCTAGTCTTCCTTTGTCGACTGAAACGGCAAATGACATATCAGTGTTTTGGGTTTCAACATCCATATATCTGAAAAGTTGTGTTAGCAGAGGATAGTTGGGTTCGTTGTAGACTATAAAACCGGTATCAACAGGTATGATCTTTCCATCCTCTTCTACTTCGACTGTGTGAGTATGCCCCCCGACATAATCATTCTGCTCATATAGATCAACTTGATACTTGTTTCTGAGCAGCCAGGCTGCACTTAATCCTGCAATCCCGCTACCTACAATGCCTATTCGATGAGTGGTTGTCTGAGTCACGTCTGTCATCCCGATTTGTATTTGTGTACAAGTGTTGTACAAAAAAAGTCAATTATCAACTACAATAGTTGTACAAGAGTGATATTGGCGGGTGACTTTAAGTGATAAAAACAATAAATATTCTGTAAAAACAAATATATAAGATTAATCCCACTGATAATTTGTAGTTTTAGTTGTATCGAAAGCTGAGGTTAAGTTATGCAAGGTAGTCCTGAATACAGCAGATCAACACCTAAAGTTGCCTGGGTCACCGGGGGGGGGAGTGGTATTGGTCGTTCCCTTGCTTTTGCATTGAAAGATTTAGGATGGGAGGTGGTGATCTCAGGGAGAAATAGTGAGCGGCTAATTGAAACAGTCAAGGAGTCAGGTGGAGACAATATGCATCTAATTCCTCTAGATGTAACCAACAAGGGTGCAGTCAAGCAAGTTGTTGACTCTATCCAGAAAGAGTATGGGCAGATTGATCTAGCCTTTCTGAATGCAGGTGACTATTCGCCCATGAAGCTTGAAGATTTTGATTTGGATCTTTTTCATAAGCTAATCAATGTCAACTATCTTGGTGTGGTAAATTGTCTTTCAGCGCTGCTGCCTGATATGCGCAGGCAACATAGAGGTGAAATACTGATTACCGCAAGCTTGTCAGGCTATTGCGGTCTGCCGGGGGCAGCTCCCTATGGAGCCAGTAAGGCAGCATTGATCAGTTTAGCTGAATCTCTTCATCCGGAATTGATCAGGGAAGGTGTCTCTTTACGTTTGATAAATCCGGGGTTTGTGGCCACCGAGTTAACAGACAAGAATCGTTTTAAAATGCCATTTTTGATTACTCCTGAAGAAGCAGCAAAGGCGATTATGAAAAACCTTCCATCAGGTAACTTTGAAATCAGATTTCCTACTGGTTTTGCACTTATTATGAATTTTTTAAAGTTTCTACCCTATTCACTCTATTTTCTGCTTATGCGGAGGCTCTTGAAATGAGTGACATTGAAGATTGGCTTTCTCGATATAAGGAATTCTTTGAACATATAGACAATGATGGATTGAAGGACTGTGATCGCCTGTTCAGTGATCAGGTAAGATTTAAAGATCCATTCAATGATGTCAGAGGAGTTGCAGGTGTAAAAAGAGTATTTCAACACATGTTTAATGTTTGTGAAACGAGCCGTTTCGAAATTCATAACTATTGCGGACATGGTGATGTGGGTTATATCTCCTGGACTTTTCACTACCTTGTGAAAGGCAAATTGGTGCAGCAAAGAATTGAAGGTCTGAGTGAGGTGAAATTCAATCCTAAGGGAGAGGTGATTGAACATATAGATTATTGGGATTCGGGTGAGTATGTGTATGAAAACCTCCCTGTTATCGGTTGGGTGCTGAATAAGTTGCGTAATCGTTATCTTCGTGCTTCTTGAATTCAGTCATTTTTTTACTTTGATGCCTTATATTAAGGTGCCGGGTTAATAGTTTATCTAATTCCATCTAAACTAATGATATATTGTCAAAGCAATGGGGCGGCATATGCATCAATCGAGAATCAGCATGCTTCAGAGTATGCCTATCTTTGGTGGGGTTAGTGAGTCCACGCTGGATTTTTTACTTAAAAACGCCTCTCTAATTGAGCTCGAAAAAGAGCACTATTTTTTCGAAGAGGGAGATCTCGATAATTCGATCTATATCCTGGAGCAGGGACGTGTTGCTATCTATAGAACCTGGCGAGATAAGCTCTATATGCTGAGAGAGCTTAGTTTGGGTGACTGTTTTGGTGAAATGGCATTGATGGATTGCAAACCACGCAGCGCTGCCGTCAAGGCCTTGGAAAGTTGCCGTGCGATTC
This sequence comes from Candidatus Thiodiazotropha sp. AKIB8, assembly GCF_058244675.1. Lineage (NCBI taxonomy): Bacteria > Pseudomonadati > Pseudomonadota > Gammaproteobacteria > Chromatiales > Sedimenticolaceae > Candidatus Thiodiazotropha > Candidatus Thiodiazotropha sp. AKIB8. The sequence goes on from NZ_JBSYOO010000035.1 coordinate 59,980, forward strand.
AGATCAAGGCAGCTCAACTGGCTGAGCTTTACGGTATGGATCATGAACAGTATCTGTTGATCTATATGAATCTGGGGCGTGAGGTGTGCCGCCGTTTGAGTGAAGCGGACCACAGGCTTTTTATCAATCGATTCTCACTTGATTCGTGTAGCGATGCCAAGCCCGATCAAGCCCAGGGCCATCAGTAACAGCAATAGAGGTTGCACCAAAGCACCGTTATTTTTATCTCGGAAAAGAGTTATACACTTTTTGTCTGCTTGGAGGGGTGTTTTGCATTCGCTACTCTTTAGTGCGGTCTTTGAAAGGATTGAAAAATACTGAATTGTACCCTCATACAGCAGGGATGGATCTGCTTGCGGGATAGGTTGATTGTCTATTAGATGGCCGCTCTGTGCCATGCCAGAAGCACTGGTTATTAAGATGAGAAATAAGATGAAATTGCGAAAGTAGCCCATATTAGACGTTTAGGCCTCTCTAGTGTGACGCACCACACTAGGTTAACGATGTCTCGATACGCTTCTCTTAGAAATTAGCTGCAAGTAAAGTGCCACAGAATATATCTGTCTGGAAATCAATAACCTGTGCAGCGTTTAATAAGGCATAAAACTACAATGTGTAAAATTTCCCGACGAGAAATCAGTCACAACGGGTTCAGGGTGGTTTTAAAAGAGTCTCTACAATCCATTTCGCAATCCAAGTTTTTCAGGATGTGGCTGCAGATAGACTTGTCTCGACATATAGTTGTCGGGATGTAATCTGAAATAGTGCTTAAACAGAGTCATCGGTACGATCAATGGGGTTTCTTGCCGACGATAAGCTTCAATACAAGCAATAAGCTCAACTTTATCCTCAGAACTGATACGCTTTTTCAGATATCCCATGATATGTTGCAAAACATTCACATGGCGACTTCGATTGACCCGCCGTTTCAGGGTTTGCATCAACTCTTCGATATACAATTCTGCAATATTATTCAGTTCATTGTCAGCGAAATTCGATAGTAGTTGTCCGAGCCTCTGATATGAAGCTTGTGAATGGGCCATAACCAGATATTTATGGTCGGTATGAAAAGCAATCAGTTCAGCAGCAGTGAGTCCCTTTTGGCGTAGTAATTGCCAATGGTGATAGACATAGATTCGATTGATAAAGTTTTCGCGTAGAACCGGGTCATTAAGCCGACCCTCTTCTTCAACTGGTAACAATGGTAATTCGTCGATCAGAACTTTTGCAAAGATACCGACGCCTTTACTAACTGAGTGCGTTCCTTTTTCTGCATAGACCTTAACCCGAGACATTCCGCAACTCGGTGAGCTCTTTTTTAGAACATAGCCACTCAAATGGTGAAGGTGCCTGGTCTGTTCCAGGGCATAAACTTGCATCTTATCAGTCAATTCTATACTTGGGTCTTTAACCCCGACAAGGCGAGGGTTTTCAGGTTCACCTACCAAGCGAATTGTGGGGCGTGGGACACCAAGACCAATTCCTGTTTCTGGGCAAATAGGTAGATAATCGACATGTTCCTGTAGATTGCTAACAATGAAATTATCTCGTTTGTGGCCACCATCATAGCGGACTTGATGTCCCAATAAGCAGGCGCTTACACCGATAGTCGGTTTTTTTGGTATCGGCTCATTCATTTTCGTGCATATCTCTTGCTGCTGAGATTTTTAATCGTTTCCCAACGTTGTAAAGCCTCTTTTCTGGATAGTTGTAAGTCAACTATAGGCTTAGGGTAGGTTTTGCCAAGTCGGATCTCTGCATTGAGTAGTACTGACATATCTGCCTCCCAAGGCGCATTTAAATATTTATTAGGTAATAAACTCAATTCAGGGAGCCAACGCCGTATGTACTCTCCCTGGGGATCGAAACGTTGTGACTGACGCACCGGGTTGAATATTCGAAAATAGGGTGCGGCATCTGTGCCAGACCCTGCGCACCATTGCCACCCAAAGGAGTTATTCGCGCAATCAGCATCCACCAGTGTATCCCAGAACCACCTTGCGCCTTGCAGCCAGTGTATGCCTAAATTTTTAGTCAGAAACGAGGCAACGATCATGCGAACCCGATTGTGCATCCAGCCTGTTTGCCAAAGTTCACGCATACCTGCGTCCACAATGGGGATGCCGGTCTTTCCCTGCTGCCAGTACTGTAATAATTTTTCGGCTCGCTTGCCCTTTGGCCACGGGTAGTTTTGGAAGCGTGGATCAAAAGGGTGTAGATCGGTATCAGGGAAGTGTATAAGCAGGTTTTGAGCGAATTCACGCCATACCAGCTGACGAATATATTGTCCGGGGCTACTATCAGCGTGGCTTGTAGGGTCAGTTTCAAATCTGCTTTCTATCCCATTGATGATCTGTAGTGGGCCAATTTCACCGAAATGGAGATGGGGTGAGAGGCGGGACGTCTCTTCAAGGTCTGGCCTGTTACGTCCCTCAGCGTAGCTGTTGATCGACTTATCAAGGAAGTGCTGAATCTGCTTCAAGGCCCCGTGTTCACCGGGTTCCCAATAATCCTTGAAATGCTCATACCATTGAACTTCAGGCAAAAGCCCCAAGCTTTGCAGTGATATTGACTTAATCAGCTTTGGTGGGGGTGGGATCTTTTTTGGGGCTGGTAATGGAGCTCTTGTCGACAATCCCTGTTTCAGAACAGCACGCCAGAATGGAGTGAAAAGACGATAGCAGCCTCCATCGAGACGACGTATCGGAGGGCCATCTGTCAGTTGGCTATTATTGAAGATATTGCAGTTAATCCCTGATTTAGATAGATGCTTACTGACCCGGTTGTCCCGTTGTATAGCTATCGGCTCAGGTAAGCTATTGAAGAAGATCTCTTTAGAAGCATGGGTAATAGCCAGTTTTTTTAAGACGGTTTGGCTCTTTCCCCGTGCGATTATCAGATTTGAACCTCGCTGTCGAAGTGATGAGTCGAGTGCAGTAAGACTTTCATGCAACCACCAGTTTGAAGCAGCACCAGGGCTCCAGGGAGCCTCTTCACCAGGGGTATGTATATAGACCGGTATCAACTCGTTGGCGTGTTCTAATGCTGCTTGTAAAGCTGGATTGTCTGTCAGTCTAAGATCCCTTCTGAACCAGAGTATGGCAACGGTCATGAGGATGGTTCTTCTGGCACTCTATCGCTGATCTGATTAACGGCTGCCGCTAAATCTGCTACCAAAGGTATAGCGCCAGCCTCTAGAATTTCAGTTTGATGCGTTTGAGCAATAGTTCCCCCGACAAACACCGGTTCAGCCAATTTTTGAACCAACCCAGGCAAATCTGTTTGTAATAGAGCGGATGGTGGTTCTAAACTGCCGTAGAGGACCAATGCACTACAATGAGACCGGTCTACTACAAGCGGTATCTGCTCCAGGGCCATGTTGGGGCCAAGCAGTATTGGCCTATAACCCTGAGTCATTGCTTTTAAACTGAACAGCAGTAATTCGACTTCGCTGAATTCGTTCGGCAAGCAGGCACCAAGCACCCTTTTTCCATGGCTATTTGTCACCTGGTGATGAAAACGCGCCCCCAGCTTATTGCGTAAATAGGTTTCAAAAAAGCGAATTTCCACCTCTCCTAAGGGCTCACTGTTTCGTCTTTGGCGAAGTTCGTGAAGTAGTGGCTGAATAAGCAGTCGCGTTACCAGTTCGATTGGGTAGAGGGAGAGGGCATCGTTGTAACTGTTATCCAATACGATCTCATCAAACTCAGCAATAGCCTGAAGCATTCTGCTGCGATAACTGCTCCACGCATCACGCTCTTCAGTTTTTACGGGCTCCAGGGCTAGAAGAGGAGAGGTGCTATCAGCAAGCATGTGCCTGACCTGACCTATTGATATGCCCTTGTCGATAAGACCTATAATCCGGCGTATCAGCTGGATATGTTCATCCGTATAGAGCCTGTGACCTTTCGGGGTTCTTTCTGGCTTTATCAATCCATAGCGACGCTCCCATGCTCGAAGAGTCACTGGATTGATGCCCGTAAGTTCGGACACCTTGCGAATTGGGTAATAACCGCTGGTATATGAGGGTTGTTCTTTCATGAACATTACACATTATCTAAAATAGTTGTACATAGTGTACAATATTATTTGTGGAATAGTAGCTAAATAATTACACTAAGAAATAGGGGCTTTGTTCAGGCAGATAAAGAACCACTACTTTTTATTAATCATTGCCAGGGATTAGCTCATAACCCGATAATGGTCCTTTCAAGACGTATAAACTATTCATCAGGCATCACTATCACAAGATGTCATTGAATCAAAATTGATGATTCTTCTTGTATCAGTTTGGCTTCTCTGTTCTATTTGCCACTCCGGCCAATGTGGCTGGAAATGTTTCTTTTGGGATATTTTTAGAAGGTGTTTTAAGTCATGCATTCCGTAACAACGCCCTATGAAAAAATAGGTGGTGAAAAAGCCGTGCGTGAACTGGTAGATCGATTCTATGACATTATGGATGAGCAGGAGGATCTCACTACATTGCGTGAACTGCATGCTAAAAGTCTTAGAATGTCGAGGGAGAAACTGTTTCTTTTCCTGTCAGGCTGGCTCGGTGGGCCTAATCTCTATGTTCAGAAATATGGCCACCCCAGGCTCAGGGCAAGGCATCTGCCTTTTAGTATTGGTATAGTGGAGAGGGATCAGTGGCTCAACTGCATGAAATCAGCCATGGCGCAGATGGGACTGGATGAGAAGTTCCAAAAGGAGTTGTTCCAGGCATTTTCAAACACTGCAGACTTTATGCGGAATCGTTCTGAATAGAGTCGTATCTACTGATACTTTGAATCTCAGTGTCATATATTAATAGCAGGATCTTTAAATCCTAATCAATTTATCCAGACACCTTTTTGAGAGTACCATGCTTTATCGATACGCCAAGTGACCTTGTCTATGTCATCACGACTGAGCACTAACTTACGAACCTTGCCTTGAATGGCTCCCAGTCGCTTTTGCGCCGCAATCATTTCCGGATCCTGCTCACTTTTCTGACTGAGACCTGGATTGATCATTGCCAGAAATTTTACCGCAGGTACAGCGTTGGTTCTTGGCGTGGATATAATGGCAGTAGTCCCTCGGATCTCAAATGCTTTGAAGCGGTAGGGATAGGCGGAAAGTTCAGCATCCTTTTCCAGCATAGAATCAATCTCACTTAAACGAAAATCGAGGGTAGATACCCATGCAAGTAGTCCTAATGCTACTACACTGCCAAGAATACCGGCATAGATTTTTGTACCTCTATCTAGACTCATTGTGCCACTCCTGAAAGTGACAGAATACGAAGGGTAAAAAGGAGTATCAATGATAATCCTCATACAAATCTGAGCATATTCAGTGGTTAATAGATATTAGTGTTAACAGGCCCTAACAGGTGGTCTGCCGGTATGGTTTATCTGCAATCTTGGTTGGCGTGGCTATAGATGCTGGCGGGTTGGCCCGAAGAGAGCCCCACTACGGGGCCAATGCTGCATTGCACTTCTTGAAAAGGGCATGCCATTCCCCACGAAGTGCGCCTTGCCTTGGCCCCGTAGCGGGGTACCGAACTTACCGCGCGGCCCACTAGGGTAATTTCGTATATACACTCTACTGGATTTTGCGTAGAAATAGGTTGTGTCCGCGATAAAGTCGCCAGGTTAGTAAGTGCGACAACTTAATATATCGGGTTCAGGGTTTAAAAGTGATTTCTGATCGAGGCTGGTATGCCGCCAAGGATAGGCAAAATGGCATCACCAGCATCATCATAATTTCACAGAAACCCCTCAATGATTTGTAATGAGGACGCAGTAAACAGGCCAATCAGTTACATAAACTAGGCGGAGGAGGGTAGGGTGACTACTCGATCCCTTGCTATGGGCCATAATGCTACGGCTGGACCCGATATATTAAGTTTTCATGCTATAAATCAGCGTTCCACTGTTTACAGTGCATAGTCTCCGCCGTAAGCCTCTTCACCCTCAACAACGGGAAGCGTCAAGCGATTCCCCCAGTGTGACCAGCCTCCATTATAGAGCCTGATATCTTTGTAGCCGAGATATTTCAGCTGCAAGTAGGCAAGGCTCATACGAAAGCCATCATGACAATATACATAAATTGTCTTATCTTTTGCTATCTCATTGTAAAGATCTGAAAGCTCTGATTCAGAACGCCATTTCTGTGCACTGGTTCCATCCAGGCTTACAATATTAATTGCTCCAGGGATGTGGCCAGCTGATATGGAGTGTTTGACTTCCTTTCCTGTATACATGGCATGGGGCCGGGCATCGAGTAATATTATATTCGGGTCCCGTCGGGAGACAACGTCGTCATAAACATCAGTCCATTCTACAAACATCTCAGGGTTTGCAGGTTTTAGGGTCACTTTGCCTGGTTTTGGTTGAGGTGTGGCGTCAGTGGTCATCTCTTCGAACGCGCTCCACTCTACTGTTCCGCCGTTAAGAATCTTTATCTGTTGTGTTTTAAAGCCATAAAGCTCCAATAGATAGTAGATGCGTGTAGTCAGAGCAGTGTTAGAGTCATCGTATAAAACCAATGTTGAGTCATTGTTGACACCCCATTCACGAAGTTTTGACTGGAATTGTTCACGTGATGGAAATCGCATTAAAGGATAACCCTGATTATCTCCCAAGTCCTTAAAGCGTTGTACTTGTATTGCCCCGGGTATATGGCCAATAGTGTAGTAGCGATGGGGATGATAGCGCACTTCGAGTATGACCAGATTATCATCATCAATGTGTTCAGATAACCAGTCGGATTCGACAAGGAATTCTGCTTCAGCCAGACAGTTGGTGGTAATAAGGTAGAGTATTATGAGCAGTATAGTTTTTTTCATATTCAAATATGGCTTTAATAAAGTTTGTTGTATATTTTGGATTTGGATCGAAAATTGAATCCATAGTATAGACATAACCTATGGAAATTAAACTTATCAGAAAGGATTTGTGGTTTAAGAAAGGGTAAAAACCTGAATTGGGTGGTCTATACCCTGAAATATGTCTCCAGTTCTTAGGGCGTCCAGGTAATAGAGAGGGGGCTTGGATAGCTGAGCGCTACCGAATTTATAGCATGGCCCAATGGTTGATGTGCAACGCAGTGAATAGAGTGCATACCCAGCAGATGCATGCTTCAGGTCGCGCCCGACGGGGCTTTACGACCCGTTCAGACTCTGCGTTGCACTTTTTCGACAGGCAACAAGCGCGCCTTGAATCTAAACGGGGTGTAAAGCTAGAGGGCACAAGCAGTTATTAGAGGTGCCCTTAATTTGCTATATAGGATTGAACCTGTTGCATTGAGTGAACTGTTGGCATTTTACGCTCGACATATCTTGGAAGAGCACTCAGATTACGATCAGCTTCCTCACGGGAAGAGTAGTTACCATATACCAATGCATATTGTCGGCTCTGGTTAACGGTGACCGGAAGATACGCCAGTTCGTCCTGTAATTGATTATGATAACGCCCAGCTATTTTATAGAGCTGCTTTTTTTCTTTCACAGTGGTCAAGTGGATCGTATAGTTTTTGGCAGGTTGCTGTGATAGCCATTGATCACTGTGAATCACATTTCCTTTACCAAATGTTGTGTTGGGGCGTATGTTGCTGACCCTGCCATCCAAGCTTTCGACCTGATCTTCTATTTGTGTCAACTGCTTGTTGAGGGTTGTGATCTCTTTCTGAATAATCTTATCTGTTTGTAAGCTTTTACTACCAAGCTCTACCATTTGCTCCTGACTATCGGCGATCTGTTGTGCGTTGTTGCTAACTCCACTTTGTAATTGCAGATTTTGTTGCTCTTCTGCTCTCCAGTTTGCATTGTCGTAGAGAAAAAAACCTAACATTCCTATGAGTAGTAATGCTGTGGCTATACCCAAGGTGCGATAGTGTTTCTTTTCCACCATAATCAGGCTGAAGAGCGCCCTGTCGGTGTGCTCAGAGCGGTCTTGTAGATCAGTGATCAAACCACTGTGTTCTTCAGTTTTATTTCTCAACTCTTCGATTGCTGAGGATAGTTCGGAAGTGCGTTTGTTCAGCGTGGTTGTAGAGCGGGAGAGTTCGCGACTTTTTTTTGTCAATTCATCAGCGGTTACGTCAATATTCGCAACGCGTTTTTCCAAGGCCTGGTCGACTGCCTGCATCTTAATTAAACGAGCCTGGCTGGATTTGATCTCCTCTTCAGCCCTTACAAGGTCACTACCGATCTTATCGGTCTTGTTGTCCAGAGTCTCATCCCGTTGCTGACTATCTGCAGCCAAGGCGTTTATCTCTGTTAATAACTGGCTCTCCAGTTCTCTTAATACTTTTGCATTATCTTTTATGCTTTTATTTAAGACTCTAGTTGTCTGTCTTGATTTTTCAGAGAGTTCCTCGGTGCGTTCAATCAGGGTTTGCACGTCACTATTCAGGGAGCCCATTTCAGACTCTGTTTTATCTGTTACCTCAACCAACTGCTTTGAAACTGTTTTGATCTCTTTGCTGATCAGAGATGATTTTTTTACCAGAGATTGATATGCCTGGTCTAAATCACCAAGTTGTTGGTAGGCTTCAGATACCCGACTCGTGAGGTCACTCTCTTTTTCGCTGAGATCCTGCAGTTTTGTTTTTACACCCTTGTTGGCTTCTCTTAAATCTGTTTTGAGATCATCGAGATCTGCATCGATCAGACCGATTTTTCGGTTAAGTTCAGTAGGTAAGGCTGTCGATGAACTAGCAGATTCAAAATTAACCAGGTTTTTTTTGTCGCTGGAAATTGTTACCTCATCCGGGTGATTGGATCGACTCTTTGCTTGTTTGGAATTGGACATGATAAAACCCCTCACTACTCTCTTGCGCCCAGGAACTGTCGTAGCGCAAATTATTATAAGAATAAGAATCCCCAGAGGCGTAAATTAGCAAATAGTAATATACAAATATAATTGTATTTATTTGAGGCTTTTACACAGGTCTATAAAAGTAACAATAAGGTGCTGTTTTTATGGGAATAATAATTATTTGAGGGGCAGTGTTCTTTTGTGAAAGTGTGACATTCAGCCACTTCATCTTATCAAGTGATTGCGAGGCTTGTGGTTTTCCTTGGTTTTATCGAAGCCTGGGTACTGATCTATGCGCCAGCGTTGCTCCTGGTGGTCACCAGGATCGACGAATCTGAGCTTGGACCAGAAGGCCAATGCGGTGATCAAGATCAATATTAAAATAACACTAACAGTTTTGGGTGTGATCATATGGCGTAGTATATAAAGAAGCTATGAATATTTCAGGATATAACCTTTCGGTAAACACCAGTTGGCATTCAGCCGATACTTAATTAAAAGAATGATTTACCTGTATACCATCATGCCCCAAATGAATTCGTTTTGTCGATTTCCAAAACCTGCTTTTTTTAAAGGTTGCTTGAAGCAGTTTAAATCCAATGCTCGATTATTGCTGTCGGTATATTTTCTATTGATAACCCTGAGCGCAGCAGCAGTAACTGAGATTACTCTGACTGCCGATAAGATATCTTCAGATGACTGGTCAGCGAAAGGGATCAGATTATCCATGAATCCAACAGAGCAGGGGCTTGAACTGAAACTCAATATCACTAGATTTGAGCATGAATCTTTGTCTGCAGTCTTAGGTGGTATTGATTTTCACTGCCCTCAGTTACAGGATGATATAGATGCCTATCATTGCGGTCAGGGGCGTCTACTGATCGCAGATTCTCCCTACGGTCCCCTGCGCGGGGTGGTCAGACTAAGCTACTATGACGCGGAAAACTTTTCACTCAGTATAGAAGATCTTAGAGTTGCAGAAGGTGTGCTGAGTCTATCGTTAGAAATGGACTCTGGGGCATGGCAGTTAAAAATGGATGCAAAACAAGTCGCCCTGAAAACAGTAAGAGAAAATCTTGATCTCGATATTCCACCGAAAGATTGGCAATTGACAGGCGAGTTATCCCTTATGGCTGAGCTGTCAGGTTCTGATCAGGGTCTTCAACGCATTGACATGACAGCTGATATTGCACACCTCAATTATGCGGATCAAGAGGGGCTGCAGGTTGCTGAAGATGGCACTGGTGACTTTGATGTGTCTGCCAGGCAAAAGGAGGGGATGTGGTTCGGTACGGTCACAGCTAATATGAAAAGTGGCCAGTTTTACTCCGACCCCTACTACCTGGATCTTAATCCAACACCACTTCATCTAAAGCTCAATGGTAAATGGTCGCCAGAAAAAAATATAGTTCTTCTAGAGCACATCCGGTTAGATCTGCCACCTGCACTTGAAGTTGAAGGAGAGGCCTTGATTGACCTGTCCGGGTTTGTATTGAAACAGGCCAAGCTAAGAGCTGAAACTGCCCGACTAGATACACTATACGAAACACTCCTACAATCAATTCTGATTGGCACTATGGTGGATGAGCTGACTGTGTCTGGCGAGGTGCAGGCTGAAATCGAGTTGACAGATGGAAAACTGGATCAGCTTCAGGCAATCCTGAAATCTGTTAGCCTCGATGACAAGCGAGGTCTCTTCGCAATGCATGGATTGTCTGGATCGTTGTCCTGGTCAAATCATGGTGAAGTGGAAGCCAGTCAAATAGAGATAAATAGGGGCCATATCTATCAAATACCCTACGCTTCAATTTCCGTTCATGCGCAAGCACAAGAGAGTGGGGTAGTGCTTCTCAAGCCAATCGATATACCACTGTTGGGTGGATATATTCAAATCGCACAGTTCGAGAGCCAAAACTTACTCGCTGCCGCACCAGTTTGGGAGACCAGTGCCAAGGTAAACAACCTATCCTTGCAGGAACTCGCCACGGCTTTTGAATGGCCTGTTATGTCTGGAGAACTCAATGGTGAGCTTCCTACCATGCGCTACCAGGATCAAACATTGAATCTCGATGGTGCTCTGCTGATTGATATTTTCGGTGGTCGTATCAGGGTGGGTCAGTTAATGGTCAAGCAACCGCTGGGAAGAGTTCCAGAGATGTTTGCTGCTGCTGAATTAAATAATCTGGATCTTGAGCAGATCACTCAAACATTCTCTTTCGGACATATTGAGGGTGGATTGGATGGCTGGGTCAGAGGGCTTCATTTGCTTAACTGGGAACCAGTTGCGTTTGATGCACTTTTTCACTCTCCGGAAGATGATGATCTGCCTCATCGAATCAGTCAGCGGGCTGTGGACAACCTCACCTCGATCGGTAATGGTATGGGAAGTGGATTGCAGAATACCTTTTTAGGGATATTTAAGGAGTTTCGCTACAATCGTATACAACTGAGTGCGAAGTTAGAAGGAACCTTGGCCGAGCTGGATGGTATAGATCATCCGGATGGAGGCTATTATCTGGTAAAGGGTGCTGGCCTGCCTAGAATTGATGTCATTGCGCGCAATCGTCGTGTAGCCTGGAAGAGTCTGGTGGAACGCCTGAAAAATATACGTGTCGAAGGCATGGAAGTACGTTGAGTATATTGCAATGCTACATCCAATATTGCCTTTAATAACAGTTAAATTGATTTGCATAGTAACAAAGCAAAAGATGAGGATAATCTTTCATGATTAAGGAATCTGGTATGTTGAAATCTTTTCTGGGATATTCATTGATGGTGTTGACACTGGCAGCTTGTGTGACCATCAATATATATTTTCCTGCTGCCGCAGCAGAAGACGCTGCGAGAACAATTGTGAGGGATGTTCTTGGTGAAGAGGCTGCACCACCTGAGAACCAAACGCCTCCTGCAGAGACTCAAGAGGGGGATGATCAATCCTCTCACGACTCAACTTTAAATAAGTTTTCGTACGTTGCTGAGGCTATGTTGAATTTTGTAGTGCCTGTAGCCAGAGCGGAACAACCTAATATAGATATTTCCTCACCATCCATTCGCAAATTACGCGCTGCTATGTCAGACAGGCAGTCTAACTTGACCTCCTACTACCGTTCTGGCGCACTGGGGTTTACCAATAGTGGCTTGGTATCTGTGCGCGAATTGAAAAAAATACCCTTGCGCGATAGAAACAAGGTAAAGAAGTTGGTTGTTGATGAGAACGGGGATCGTAAAGCGCTCTATGCTGAGATTGCCAGGGCGAATGGCCACCCTGAATGGGAGAAGAGTATTCGAGATATATTTGCCCGGGTCTGGGTTGAAGAGGCACCGAAAGGTTATTGGTATCAGAACAGTAAGGGTAGTTGGGTGAATAAGTAAATATTACAGTAGTGTGAGTCAAGCACTATTGGCCTCTCAGGCTCTGGGGCGTGGGGGATATAATGAATACTGAATTAGTCTAGGGCAGGCAGCTTATATCTCTTTTCCTGCAGAGTTCGTTATCAAAACTTGTGAGGGGGCTGCAGCGGCGCTTTGATGCTTTGCTGCAGGCCAGCACACCGTGGTTGAATGAGACATACTTAGTCGCCAGGTTAATTGCAGTCTATGTTACTGCTGGGGAAGTAGAGAACTTAGTCACTGCCACTGGCCATAATCTTGACTAATTTGCCTTGTTGCTCATCGATCAGCAAATAGATCGATCCATCATGGCCCTGGCGCACATCCCTTACTCTTCCCAGTTTGTTAGTCAATATTCTCTCTTCATGGACAATTTTGTCACCCTCCAGCTCCAATCTGACTAATTGCTGAAATTTCAAAGAGCCTACTAACAGATTGCCCTGCCAAGGTGGAAGTTGTTTACCGGTATAAAAGGCCATGCCTGATGGTGCTATCGATGGTATCCAGGTGTGTAGAGGCTGTTCCATTCCTGCTTTATGAGTGCCTTCGCCTATTTTTGTTCCAATCACATAGTTGACGCCATAGGTGATAGTAGGCCAGCCATAGTTGTGACCTGCTTTTGGGATGTTTATCTCATCACCACCCTGAGGGCCATGTTCATGGGTCCATAACAGACCGGTCGAAGGGTGAAGTGCAGCGCCCTGGATATTTCTGTGCCCATAACTGTAGATCTCGGGTCTCGCGTTTTTATGCGCTACAAAAGGATTGTCTTTGGGGATGCTGCCATCATCATGCAAGCGGATCACAGAGCCAGCATGATCCGACAGATCTTGTGCTCTGGATTTATCGCCCCGGTCACCGAGGGTGATAAACAGCTCGCCTCTTTTGTTAAAAACCAGGCGCGAGCCAAAATGGTGCCTGGAGTTATTCTTGTTCGATAATCGAAAAATTATCTCTATCTCATTAAGGCGGTGATTATTCAATTTCCCCCTGGCTACTGCAGTACCATAGCCATCATCAGACTTTTCGGCAAAAGAGAAGTAGATATATCGATTCTTTTCGAATTGTGGATGAAGCACTAAATCGAGTAGGCCACCCTGCCCATGTTGACGAATAGCCGGGAGACCGCCGATTGGGTTGGGATCGAGATTGCCATTGACGTCTAAGTAACGCAATTTTCCTGACCGCTCTGTGATCAGCATGTCACCCTCAGGCAGGAAAGCCAGGGACCAGGGGTGGGAGAGCTCCTCAGTGAGGATCTCATAACGAATACTGAGCTTTTCTGTCTCGATGACTTGCGAGGCCACTACTATCTGACAGGAAAACAACACTATAAGTGCTAACGAATATATGGTTCTTTTACTGATTGTCTTGTGCACATCAAGCTCCTTCGCAGTGTTGATTCAGCTAAGGGTTAACTGTTTTGGCATAATTAATAGCGGTGTCCTTAATTAGAGGCTTTTAAAGAAAACCTCTATATCAAGATGAATCTATCGAAGCAGATCTGCAACCCTGGTATATTTAAGGAAGCTCTGATTCCTACTGTATGAAATATAGTTCAATGTCTCTATCGATAACCAAACAGATATCAATTCCAGAAAATGAGGTTGAATTTAATGCAATCCGAGCCCAAGGTGCGGGGGGGCAAAATGTCAATAAAGTCTCATCGGCTATCCATCTACGCTTTGATATCCATGCTTCATCCTTGCCAGGGCTGATAAAAGAGCGTCTTCTTAAGCTGTCAGACAACAGAATCAGTCGAGACGGCATCATTGTGATTAAGGCTCAACGTTACCGGGATCAGGATAAAAATCGCCATGACGCACTGCAGAGGCTTCGCTCAATGGTGGAACTCGCTGTTGTTGCTCAGAAAAAACGTAAACCAACCCGGCCAACAAAATCGTCAGTACGGCGTCGGCTCGATGCAAAGAACCGGCGTGCTCAGCAGAAGACGTTGCGACGAAAAGTAATAGACTGACACTCAATCTGTTCAGTACAGACCATTTCTTAGCAAAATCTTTGCGGTTTTTGGCAATCAGGCAGCAAGGTTCGTATCATTGCGGCATTTATCAGGGATTTCCCTGGTCCATTGTAAGATCACTAACCAATCACGAGGTAGACTACTGTTGTGGCTTTAAAAGCAACCATCTTCAAGGCGGAGCTGCAGGTCTCCAATATGGATCAGCAACATTACGCTACCTATAACCTGACTCTGGCAAGGCACCCTTCAGAAACTGATCAACGTATGATGCTGCGTTTGGTTGCATTTGCCCTGAATGCAGATGAGCTATTGAGTTTTACCAAGGGCATCAGCACTGAAGATGAGCCTGATCTCTGGTTGAAAAGCCTGAGTGACGAGATAGAGCTTTGGATCGAGTTAGGACAACCCGATGAAAAAAGGATTCGCCGAGCGTGCGGTCGTGCCAGGAAGGTGACGGTATATCCCTATGCCGAGCGTAGTGCAGGTGTCTGGTGGGAGCAGATGCGAGACGTAGTAAGTCGTTTCACCAATTTGTCTGTTCTCAGGCTATCTGCGGTCGATGATGGTCTACTGCAAGATCTGGCTCAGCGTAATATGCATCTGCATGTCACCATTCAGGAAGGGCAGGTGTGGCTGGGTGATGAGCAACAAACGGTTATGGTTGAGCTTCATCAGTTGCAGTAGTGGCTGGTTACTACTGATTTCATCTCTTTTCAGGGGTGATCTACCGACTTCAGTCGATAGATCTTTTCCACCTTTTTGCTAACTCCATGTTCACGGTATCGATCACTCTTTGAGCAGATCAAGTGTATGCAATAAGTTGACGGTGTAGTGCGGCTCGAATAGTGCTCTGAGACCACCTCAACTATATATGCTTGATCGTATATACCGTTTTCCGTATATTATGTTGCATGAATATAAATCCAAAAGAGTTATTTTCCAGTCTCTCTCACGAGACCAGAATACGTTGC
This sequence comes from Candidatus Thiodiazotropha sp. AKIB8, assembly GCF_058244675.1. NCBI lineage: Bacteria > Pseudomonadati > Pseudomonadota > Gammaproteobacteria > Chromatiales > Sedimenticolaceae > Candidatus Thiodiazotropha > Candidatus Thiodiazotropha sp. AKIB8. The sequence goes on from NZ_JBSYOO010000035.1 coordinate 75,123, forward strand.
ATCTCTTTACTACTTCAACACGAAGAGCTATGTGTCTGTGAGTTAACCCATGCAATTGGTGCTGCACAGCCCCATATCTCCCGTCATCTGGCACAGCTACGAGAAGCCGGAGTGATCCTTGACCGCCGAGATGGGCTTTGGATTCACTACCGGATCAACCCCGATCTTCCCTCTTGGGTTATGGGTGTTCTGTCTGAAACCCTGCACGGCATTAAGCAGGAACCGCCTTTTAAGCAAGATGCTGACACGCTCGCCGTGATGCCCAACAGGCCGGGCTCACCCAGATGTGCATAACCCTCATCTGCAAACATCAAATATTCAATCAAGAGATACAGCCATGATGTACAAGGCCAACAAACCATCCATGGTGGAGTTTGATTTATGATTCGCTCTACCCTGTTTATCTGGCTCGTTCTCATCTCTTTCGGGACAGATGCCTTTGAGCTGGCAGTTGAACCTGTCAGTAAAAATAGTTACGCAATAGTCGGTGAGATTGGCCCCCGCACACCCGAAAACCATGCCCTGAACAATACACTTGGTTTTGTGGTGACCAGTGACGGTGTTGTCCTTGTTGGCTCAGGCGCATTGCCTGCAGGTGCAGAGTTGATCGAAAAGGCGGTCGCAAGTGTGACCAATAAACCGATTCGACTGGTCGTTAATATTGGGGTTCAAGATCATCACTGGCTGGGTAACAGCTACTTTGCTGACAAAGGAATCACCATCAAGGCGCTTAGAAGGACTGTAGAGAGTCAGCAGCAGCAAGTTGATGCACAACTCGCACGACTTAAAGCCCAGGTTGGTGATAGGACCGACACCGTTACACCAGTGTTTGCCTCAGAGGTAGTGGATGCCGACCAGCAGGTTTTCACAATTGGCGAGGTTACTTTCAATCTGATTTGGCCAGGTGACGGTCATTTTACTGGCGATGCCGTGTTGTGGATTGCTGAGACAAGCACCCTGTTCAGCGGCGATTTTGTATTCAATGACCGTATGCTAGGTATCCATCCCTCCACACCTGTTGCCAAATGGCAGAATTCGTTCCATGTCATTGAACAACTGGAGCCTCTGCATGTTGTGCCTGGCCATGGCCATCCCGCAGATCTCGACAAAGCTCGTCGCGATACCGGTAACTATCTTGACTGGCTTGTAGTGCAGGTTGGCAAAGCGCTGGATGAGTGGCAGGAACTGAGCGACACGTTGGAAGTATTGGCGAATGCGCCTGATTTTACCCACCTGAAATTCTACAAAAGCTGGCACAAACGAAATATCCACCAGACTTACTTACAATTTGAAGCCATGAGGGAATAAGAGATGAAAGTCATTAAAGTACTGGGGACAGGATGCAAGAACTGTGAGACCACTGCCAAATTGATCACCCTTGCTGCAGAACAGGCAGGTGTAGAGATTGAACTGGAAAAAGTCACCGATATGGCTCAAATCATGAGCTACGGTGTGATGTCCACACCCGGCGTGGTAGTCGATGGTGAGGTCGTCCACGCAGGAGGATTGCCTGGGCCTGACCTGGTGCGTCAATGGGTTTCAGATTAAAAAACCTAATTCGATCCCACTATGAACTGATAAGGAGATCAGGTTCTTGCCAGGAATTAGGAGAGAATCCCGTTGTTCGATGCTTTTGCTAAAATAGTCGTTTTTCAGCTGCTCAACGTATCAGCGGATACACAGCTTGGAGCCGCTTTGCATTTTTTCGTCATGGATGTGGCGAAAATCTTTTTTCTCCTGGTTGTCATCATCTATGTAATGGGACTGTTGCGTGCATTTCTTTCACCTGAGCGGGTGCGAGAATATGTACAAAATCGGCCGGATTGGCAGGCAAGAGGGATGGCCGTCACTTTAGGTGCGGTTACACCCTTTTGCTCCTGTTCATCTGTGCCCCTGTTTATCGGTTTTGTTGAAGCAGGTATTCCCCTTGGGGTCACATTCTCGTTTCTAATCGCTTCACCAATGATCAATGAAGTCGCCGTTGTGATTCTTATCGGTATTCTTGGCTGGAAACTCACCCTGCTCTATGTGACTGCTGGATTGCTGGTGGCGTGGTTTGGCGGATTGGCAATGAAGTGGCTGAAAACCGAGCGCTGGGTAGAGGAGTACGTGTGGGATATCCAAATGGGCAAAGTGGCCCAGCCCAGAATCAATACCTCTCTCAAGGGGCGACACCAATACGCAATGGGGGAAGTTAGAGAGATTGTCAGAAGAATCTGGAAGTGGGTACTGCTTGGTGTAGGCGTGGGTGCTCTTTTCCATGGCTTTGTTCCCGAGGGTTGGGTTAGTTCCCATCTTGCTTCCGGTAATTGGTATGACGTACCTACAGCCGTTCTGCTGGGGATACCGCTCTATTCCAATGCCACCGGCATAATCCCCGTAGCTGAGGCTATGCTTGGGAAAGGCGTTGCTATAGGTACGACACTGGCACTGATGATGAGCGTTGCAGCCTTGTCACTGCCTGAGATACTCATCCTGAGAAAGGTAATCAAATGGCAGGCACTGGCGATATTCGCACTCGTTCTGGCGGTTTCATTTATTTTTGTCGGCTGGCTCTTTAACGGGATTGTGTGAAAGGTTTTTAAAACAATATCTATATTCTGCATGTCGTGGTTGCTGCTTATCCCTCCATAATTTATGCCCGACACAAATAGATATGTGGTAAGGCGATGTTACTTACCACATCAAAGTCTGAAGTTGCCTGTTGTTTTTAGGTGCATGCTTAGCTCTTTTCTCCACACCCAGAACAGACCGAGATAACCGGTAAGATTCTAATTCTTGGTATTTTTCAGAAATTCTTTGGTGGCTGCATTGTTGGGGATTGTGGTAATACACTCGAAATGTTCGAAACATGACAACGGGGGCGTTACTCAATAGCAAAAAAAGACGAAGAAATACAGTGAGATATGTTTACCCATGATTATGGAATATAAATTGCACAGTGTTCAGGCTCGGTTGTTTTGACCAGTTACACACTTAACCAAACTTGTTTGAATCGGAGAGCAGAACGAAGTGGATGCAATTAGCAGTGACATGTTATGGATCTTGACCTGTGGGTTTTTAGTTACCTTGATGCAGGGAGGATTTACCTGCCTTGAAAGTGGACTGGTCCGCTCTAAAAACAGCATCAATGTCGCCATCAAAAATCTGGTCGATTTCTGTATTTCCCTATCGCTATATGCCCTGTTTGGTTTTGGCCTCATGTTCGGTACCAGCCAATGGGGTTTGTTGGGTACTGATCATTTTATGATTGGAAATGGTACAGGTGGACATGACTTAAGCTTTTTCTTCTTCGAGGCGGTTTTTTGTGGAACGGCAGCAACCATCGTTTCCGGTGCTGTGGCGGAACGTATGCGCTTTCTTGGGTATATCCTTACAACAGTCGTTCTGGCCGGCACTATATATCCTATTGTCGGCCATTGGGCATGGGCCATGAATGAGGCTGGAGAGATGACAGGGTGGCTTGGTCAAATGGGCTTCAAGGATTTTGCCGGATCCTCTGTGGTTCACTCTGTCGGTGGTTGGATTGCTCTGGCTGCGCTGATTATTATCGGCCCCAGGATCGGCCGATTCGGTGAAAATGGACGACCTGTAGAGGGTCACTCTCTGCCAATCGCCACTGTTGGGGTTTTTCTGCTCTGGTTCGGCTGGTTTGGATTCAATGGCGGTTCCACCCTGCGCCTGTCAAACGATATACCGCTGATCATAGTCAACACTGCGATGGCAGGTGCTGTGGGTGGTATCAGTGCATTGACTGCCAGTTGGCTACGTGATGGGCAACCCTTGGTGGACCGGGTAATGAATGGGGTTATTGCCGGATTGGTCGGTATAACGGCAGGTTGTAATCTGGTGGAACCGGTCAGTGCTATGCTCATCGGCTTAATTAGTGGTTTTATCGTTGTCTATAGCACACCCATGCTGGAGCGTTGGAAAATCGACGATGCCATAGGTGCGGTCTCTGTTCATCTGGTAGCCGGTATCTGGGGTACCTTGGCTGTAGCCCTGTTTGCTCCGGATGGTAGTTGGGGCAGTGAGTTGACTCGATTGGATTTTTTCTGGATTCAACTGCTTGGAGTTACTTCCATCGGTCTCTACAGTTTTGGTTTCGGTTTCTCCCTGTTGTGGTTACTGAACAAGCTGGTGCCTCTGCGAGTTAGTGCTATGGATGAACGGATCGGATTGAATATTTCCGAGCATGGGGCCGGTACCTCAATTTTGGATCTAATTACTCAGATGGATGAACAAGCCCGTAGCGGTAATTTTTCCAGACCTGTCGATATTGAACCAGAAACTGATGCTGCACCTATTGCCGCCTTTTATAATGCGGTGCTTGAGAAATTCATGATGGAGACAAGTCGTCGGCAGACGGCGATGCAGAAGCTCAATCAGATGGCCAATTATGACCCTCTTACCGGTTTGGTTAATCGTAGATTTTTTTATGAGTCAGTGAGGCGTGCATTAATTCGAGCCCGTCGAAACAAGTCCAGTGGTGCAGTGTTATATTTTGATCTGGATGGTTTTAAAATCATCAACGACAGCTTCGGTCATGAAGCCGGAGATCGGATTTTGAAAGAGACCGCATTGAGACTTGCCCAGAGTGTTAGGGAAAACGATATTTTAGGGCGTCTGGGTGGTGATGAGTTTGCGCTACTCATTGAAGACGCAAAGCTTCCCAGAGAAAATGCTATTCAGGTGGCCAGTAAAATCCTTGAGCGTGTTGAAGAGTCCTATGACTGCCAAGGCGAGACCTGTTTTATTGGTATCTCTATTGGTATTGCAGTTTATCACTATGATAATTATCTGGAAGTCAAGACACTGATTAGAAATGCAGACCATGCTATGTATGAGGCGAAGATGGCGGGTAAGGGTACCTATCGAGTTTATGAATCTATTGACTAAATCAAACTGTGTCAGCGGCCTCTGATGAGGGGCTTCGGCTTAGTATGACCCTATGGATTAAATTATGACTAGTATAGAGGCTCTGCCCTGACCAATGCAGCGGTAGTTCGACCAGCGGTAATGCCAGGGTGAATCCACCATCTCAGCACACACTGGATTCCACTCGATATAGCGCATGCGGGTCAACTGCCGCGCTGGTGCCCAAGTCAAGAGTAAACCTGACTCAATTTGCTCATATCGTCACTGATACTCTACAGCTTCGCGAGCCAGCTAAAGCTGTTAAAACCCGGTGACCCCAATGACTTCTCGAGCTGCTGATTCCGCAGGCAGCTGATGCTGCCCCTCGACCACCCACCTGTTTTAGTATGGCCGTGTCAAAATGTTAGCCCGGTATATTGAATATGATACCGAGATATACTAAACCCTGATAGCCATCAACATCAGTATATATAAGAACCCTTTCAACTACCGGGCCAACATCGTCGATTACCTAGCTGGTCATTAACGTTTTAGCGCTCGAAAAAGAGAGATTACTTCGCCACAGCAACATGATGAGAGAAGAAGCCATCAAGTAAAATGTAGGAGGTAGAGGAACTGGAGCAACATCAGAAACATCGGAAACCAGAAAATCACTTCCAATGTTTATTGTCGTTTCCCCAATAAGAGGATTGGAGTCAGTGGTTGTGACACTTCCACCAAGAAAACTGTCGTTATAGATACTGAAGTCATCAGATAAGTCAGTGATTAAATCAAGCCCACTGAACGTCAGCTCTATCTGTGCAGGTTGAGGACCAGTTGCGGCCCCTATAGTCCAGACAGTGTTTAGACCATTACTACTCGTGCTTGTCGTAATAGGTACAGCGTCGGTCAGCTCATAGCTGGCTGGACCATTCAGATCAACCACATCGATATGCCCACCATTGACTGCACTATCAAACAGACCAGCCCCTGCGGTAGATGATGTATTTACCACTGTAGTGTCAATTAAAAAATAGCTTCCCGGTTGAACGCCTACATTATTACCAAAAATATCCTGTGTTGCACTGAAGTCAAATTGTAAAGTTGCTGCATTTACCATGCAGGGTGTTATAAACGCTAGCGAAAGAAATGATAGCCGAGACGAAATCATTTTTTATAAATCTCCATACTGATTATTAATTATTCCTGAGGCTACTGTAATATAAATCAACAGCGACCTCGTCCCTTGTGACATAATCTGATCACTCAGATTACGCGCAAGACTGCGACGTTTTAGATAGTATGTAATTGAAGGTAAAGTCTTAGTTGATACTATTTCAGCACAACAAAATTTGTATTATTCTAAATTGTAATTTAGTTCCGAAAGTCGGTTGTTAACAATCTGTCATAAATAATAGAGATCAGGGTAGTAACTATCTCTTCCATTACAGACATCCATTATGAATACATCACAGACCTTTACGCTTAGCCTAAGCCCTAAGATCAAAACCACTCTTTAGTAGTTTAGTTCCTAGCGCACTGCATTGTATTTGAATAAGCAGCACGGTCAATAGGATTTATATTCTTTTTTTGGAAAAAACTATTTATACAAAGTGTAATTAAATTGACTGTTTTTTAGTTGAAAGCGTGAGATACAGCCTTAATATGGTAATAACCTTATTGTATGCGTATATAGATCCATCTTTTGTTCTTGTATTCTAATACTTCCTACCTGTAGGGCGTAATATAGTTTTGATGTCTATCAAAAGCGGCGTTAATATTCTCAACAGCCAGATCCAGGGCGATAGCTGGTGGCATACCATTTACGATATCACTCATGGCTTTTATGTAGCTGGAGGATATAACTGAATACGCAGGAGTCGCTGGCCTAAATCTGGCGGTACGGGTCGACAATTCATAAAGAATTCGCCATTTACCTTGTACGCCATAATCTTCGCTCAAATCAGCAGTATGGCTGTTAGTCGGAAATATCCCCATTACACTGGAGCTTGCAAGGGTTTCCTCTGCTGTCATTAAAAAAGTAATTAACTCGACAGCCGCTTCTGGATGTTGGCAACTTTCCGTTATTGCCCAGTGCCAGGTGCCACCACCGACAAAAGATCCATTTCCAAAATCTGGAACTGGCAATACTGCTAAATCCTCTTTAAAAGCATTGTAGTAACTACTTAAAGCCCAGGAACCACCATATTGAACAGCAATAGTTCCTCTAATGAAGCCTTCGTCATTTGGGGGGGTAGGGTCAATATATTGTTCCTGTACCAAATATTGTATCCATTCCCCAAACTTAATTGCATTGTCTGAGTTCAAAAAGCCATCTACTGTTATATTATTGCTGCGATCTATTAGATCCGCTCCCCAGGAAAGCATCATAGGAGCCCATGCATAAGGAATCCATTCCGTTGTGTCATGTGCTCTTATATCAAATGGATATTTATATTCTCCTGTTGCTTTCACAGCCTTTAGGATCGCCATAAATTCATCTCTACTCCATGGATGCTCTAGAGTCGGATAGCGAGCTTTTATTTGATTGATTAGCGACTTTCTTGTGAACAGAGCTAATGAGACATCTAGTGGACCGATTGAATAGACTTTACCATTGTAAATCCCTTTTGCAGTTGTATTTACTGACTGCAACATCTCCTCATCAATGAGCTCATCTAAAGGTCGTATATATCCCTTCCAGGCAAAACTTGGTACTAGAGGCTGGTCTATTTCAATCACGCAAGGAAGTAGACCAGCTTGTGCTGCGGCCGTAGTAGATAAGGTATAGGAAGCCTCGGGAATAAGATCAGGTACGATTTTCCATTGACTTTGACTCTCATTAAATCTTTTTATTGAGGCAAACGACGCTGTAATTTCAATCTCTCTCGCGTCATGACGCCAAAGTTTCACTATTTTCGGATCACCGAATGAACTAAAGGGATAACAACCTAGTAGGATCAATATAATCGTTAAATGCTTCATCTCAGTTTTATTGGGAACCAGGCAGGGTAGTATCAGTGTTGTTTACAGGTTTACTTTTCACGATTCTCTTAGACAATTGCCCTATATTTAAAGGTTTATCAAGATAGTAACCTTGCAATATATCACACTCATAATTGAGTAACTTTTTGAACTGAGAGCTTGTTTCAACACCCTCTGCTACAACAACCAGCCCACACAGACGACCAGTTCCTATAATCATACGAACAAGCATGTTACTTTGGTGATTGCCTATGAATCGATTTATAAAACAACGATCTATTTTTAATTCGGTTAGCGGTAAACTAGTGATATAGTTGAGAGACGAATAACCTGTACCAAAATCATCCAGTGACAAGCCAAAGCCTTGCTCTCTTAATTGTGTCAATAGTAGCCTTACTGCATCTAAGTCTTGGATGCAAATGTTTTCTGTGACTTCTAAAGTGATCCGCTTCGGGTCAATACCTATTTCAGCACAAATTTCCAATAAGCTGTGACCCAGCTCTGGGTCCATGAGCTGAACAGGAGAGATATTAACTGATAGTTTAAGTGCATCTTTTCCATTAGGTGAAAGCTCGTAAATATCTTCACAAGCACGTCTAAATATTAATATACCGAGGTCATTAATTAATCCTGCTTCCTCTGCTATAGCGATAAATTCTGTTGGTGAAATAATACCCAAAGCAGGGTGATTCCATCTAGCCAGTGCCTCGACACTAAGAATATTCTTGTCATGGAAACTTGATTGTGGCTGGTAGAAAACCGTAAATCCATTGTCCTTTGTTGCGAGAGCTAACTCATGCTCAATTACTGCTCGACGTTTAATCTGCTCAGTAATAGAACTACTATAAAAAAGAGACTGCCCCTTTCTTTGAGATTTAGATTTATAAAGAACTGTGTACGCCTGGTTTATAAGGCCTTCAGCGTCTGTGCTGTTATCTGGGTAGATTGAAACGCCAATACTACAACCAATAGTGAGCGTTCGACCGTCTATATCAATGGGGCCAGACAATGTTTCATGTATGAGGGATGCTTTATCTTTAGCATCTTCTGTATCATTCAAGTTTGGATAACAAAACATAAACTCATCACCACCAAATCGAGATACGCTTTCACTACAACCTGTCAATAGCTCAAACTTTCTGCTAACTACTCCAAGTAATTGATCACCAACCTGATGGCCATATATATCATTGATATTTTTAAAGTTATCTAAATCAACAAACATAACTGCTAGTATTTTGTTGTCTGTTTGGCTTAGATCAATATGCTTTTGAATATTCTTTAGCATATGAACGCGATTGGGTAAATTTGTTAAGTCATCATGTAGCGCCATGTACTCCATCTTGTTTTTTGTTTCATCAAGTTCGTCAAAATCCTCACGTATCTTTTTTTGAAAGACCTCGAAGCGCCTGGCTATTAAATTACCAACAAATAAAGAACTGCCAGTAAGTAATAACATAGAAGCTATAGTGAGGTAGATCAGATTGGTTAAACTTTGTTGGTTGGCTCTGACAAGTGCTTCTTCTTTTATCTTTAAACGCCTTTCAAAACTTTGGGCGCTGAATCCTGTACCAATAATCCAATCCCAACCTTTTATTTTCTTTACATAGTTGATTTGTTTTAACTTAACTGTTCCACTCAGTGTAAGAGGTTTAGAGTAATCAACATAACCCCCCCCATTACGCACTTGTTGCATAATATTGTTAAAATAATTTTCTTGAAGGGGGGTTCCAGTATTTATATTCAAACCTAGAAAATCATGCCGATGGTGCGCTAGCAGAATTCCATTCTTATCTAATACAAAAAAATAACCACCTTCTCCATACTCATATTCTGAAAACCAATCAAGTAGGTCTTCTTTAACGCTTTCTTCAAAGTCAGATAGGTACTCGCCAGTACCAATCAACAGGTCAAAGGGTTCGAATCGTTTAACATAACCGACCTTGTCAAATTTCTTCTCAGCGGGCCCGCCAGGTTTTTTAAAGAGCCAGTGAAAAGCGCCTTCTCGATGCTCCTCTGCTATATCCAGCATTCCATTGAATATATAATTTCCTTTTTCATCTCGTGACTCCCAATTTGTTTTCCCCTCCATTTCAGGATTACCGGCATTCATGATGGTATTTCCATTCATATCCAGAATGAAATAGTAGCCTCTTCCATCAAAAAAACGAATTGGCCGGAGCGATTCTCTGATCAGCTTTTCTATTTCAGCCCTAGATTTACCAATATTACGTGCATATACGTAATTCGCGATTCCATAGGCTTCATAAACACGCTGTTTTGCGCTCTCTTTTAAATCACTTTCTAATTGGTATTTTTTTAGGATGACCTGTTTGTAGGCTTGAGAAACTTCGGAGCGTATCATCTCTTTCTGTTGAAATATAAGCTCTTCACGAAGGTTTTCTATACTCAAAGCAGCTTGCGCTCGCTTATCCTGAATTGCAATAATATTCACAGCTAAAGCAAATACAAAAACTACAGCAACCGGCGCATATCGGATTAAGTTTAGTAATTTTCTATTGTCAAGATCTGTCAACTAAACTCACCTATGTTTGTTTTAAGATTACATAAGCAATCCGTGCTTTGTTTTTGATGGAACATAGAACCTAATCATCTTGAGTGAAAATAATTCAAAACAAAAATGACTCTTTATATTAAATATCTTATTTCAGAAACCTATGAAAAACCGAGTCATAAACTTGGTTATTTAACCTTATCTTCTATTATCCATATATAGTTCACGTTCGTCTTGCTTCATTGCTTTTACGCATGCTTTAGGCACAAAAAAGCACACTTTATTCAAAACTTCACAACATTTTTGAGCTTAAGTGAATCTAAAGCAGATTGAATTACCTGGCATACTCAATAAAAAATACATATAAATCATATAGTTACAATTTAGGATTATTGGATTCTGGAGCGCTGACATCTCAACTTTATGTTCATGTACTTTGTGTTCATCAATAAATAGACCATATATATAAGCAAAACACTCGAATATACTGATTCAGTGAGCTGGACACTGATTCTGACACCGAGTATGACTGACTTTACATAACGTTCGATACAGTCAGCAAGATGTTTGGATGACAACTAATTCGCTTGGGTACTCAGCGACAGTGGACCCAAGGCGAACTATCTAGAACTGTCACTATTTACTCTTCGGCTATATGACATAGTGAGCGACCTCCACAGGACTGAGGCCAGCCCCTACAGGACTGCCGAATTTATTGATACCCCCCTAATAGAGGGGTGCTAACCTATCTCCTGATTCATAACCCAGGTCCATGCCTCGTGCCTTTGTATTGTAATTCACTGATTGCTTTTAATGCTTCATCCTTTTCAACAATATCAGCACTGTAGCCGATAGTTACCAATCCTGGATGTTGGAACTTAATAAAATATTGCTGATTATTTTTGACATTTAATGATACAGGGCCTGCTGATTTTACTTGAGAACTTATGAGGTCTGATAGCAGACGATCTCCATCATACTCAAAAGTAAGAGTGTGTTGGCCTGGCTTTAGGTCTATATAGAAAAATCCCTCTTTGTAAATGTAGTGTGCATCTTTACCATCTACTAATAATTTTGGTTGTATTACTAATCCGCAATCACCGACAGCGCAATATATAAAAACTCTTGCCATATTTGATGGTATTTTACTCAGTTTATCGGCTAATGTTTTATAGGTTGGCTCCTTGGTGGGTATGGAATAATAATTTCCAAACATACCCATTACAATTTTTCTGTATATGTCGTCAGTAAATAGTACTTTCCCTCTTACATTCTTCTTCTCTGAATAACTGTAAAATATGTAAGAGTCTTCATTATTTAATTTATTATAGTCAAGTCGTTCTGTCAGAATTCTGTCAATTAGTTTTACTGACTCTTTTATTCCTTCATCATAGGCTTGTCGGTATTTAGCTTGAAGGGATCACCTGATTTCGAGTCAGGCCCATTCGGCCACTCTGGCACCTCTCCGATCTGTCTCGATATTGAATGGTAAAGGGTAATTTGAGCATAAATCCAGCTGATTACCTAAATCAATGCCAAGGTTGCCAATTTAGATTACTGATTCACCTATTGGTCTGTTATTAGGCTATCTACAGTCGATGGTGGTCTACTACAAGATCTGGCTCAGCATAATATGCAACTGCAGGTCACATCCAGGGAGGGCTGGTTTGACTGGGCTATGAGCAACAAACTGTTAGAGTTGAGCATCAACACCTGTAGCAGAGATTGGTTACTACTAATTTTTATCTCTTTTCAGGGATGATCGGATGGCTTCAGAAGATAGATCTTCTCCACCATTTCGCTAACGCCATGTTCACGGTATCGATCGGTATCTTTGAGCAGATCAAGTGTATGTAATAAATTGATGGTGTAGTGGGGCGCGAACAGTGACCTGACCTCCTCCTCATGGACACTATAGGGCGGTCCGGCCATCTCTTGTTGTGGGTACTCCAGCGTCACCAGTAGAATTTTTGCCCGTTTTGGCAAGACCTCTATGAGTGTGCGGACGAACTGGGCTCTCTGTTCTGGGTTAAGGGCAACCAATGAGGCTCTGTCATATACTGCATCGACATCACTGTTATCTAGATGCGATAGATCGAATATATCTCCGCAAAGTAGTTCATATGGCCCCTGAGTCCAGTGCTCATAGTGCTCCGATGCCTTAATAGAGGGTTGTAGGCTGTGCTCTGTGAAAAAGTGCTCAATCGCCAGCCGGCTCAATTCTACTCCACGAATTCTATACCCTTGTTCTGCTAACCAGAACATATCCTTGCTTTTACCACATAGAGGAGCCAGTACCAGTGAATCTGATGGCAGAAAAAGGGCGTGCCAGTGATTCAGTAGATGCTGGTTGAATGAGACATGGTGCCAGCCTATGTTGTTCTCTTGCCAACGCTTCAACCAGTTTTCGTTGGGCGCTCGCAGCTCTGAAGTGAGTTTAGTCATGAGTCAGCCTGTCAATATTGTCTTTACTCCGGCGAGAGTATGTTTTTGTTTTATCTTCATGGCAAGTGACTTGCCTCATCTAAATAAGAACGATTCTTGGATAGAATTACCTAACTGCTTATCATATTTGCTTTTTTTGGTAATAAATCGACGTAGAGAATTGCTTGCTGATGAGTCTGTTGAGTATAATTCGAGCCAGTTGATGATATACGTTCATGATGTACGTGTCTTATGATCGCAAGAGGTTATAGCAAGGAGGCTGAAAATGAGCATGACAATAGATAAATCGCTTCATGAGTTTGGTTCCCAGAGTATTCAGGATCCACGAGTTCCAGATTGGGAGGCAGTCGAAATTCCCGATGCCTGGCCAGATCAGCTGGTACTGAAGAGTCCTGCTGCAATCTGGTCTTTTCTTAAGCTGGTGGCAGCGAAAAAGCGGCCTACAGTTGTGCTGCCGGAGGAGATGCCGGGGCGGGATATGATCCCAAAATATATTCTGCGTGAGTTTCATAACTTTCCCAATGGCAACTACTCAAAAGTGATGACGCAACGTTATATCAATAACTTTGACCGATTCATGCTGGGAGAGATCAAAAAACTGAGAAAACGTTTGGCCTCGGAATTCAAAGATGTGGCGCGAGTTCTTGATGTGGGATGTTCCGGAGGTGGCGTTGCTGCAGAACTGGCAGCGGTCGGTGTCGACGATGTATGGGGTATTGATCCCTCGCCCTATCTCCTTAAGTCTGGTGCTGAAGAGTATCCGAATATCAAATTTATCCAGGGCATTGCAGAAGAAACAGGATTTCCAGACAGGCGATTTGATGGTGCTACAGCCTGTTTTCTGTTTCATGAGATGCCGATCAAATATGTTGAAAAAAGCCTGAAAGAGATCAACCGTATCCTTGAACCGGGAAGTTTACTTGCAATCGGAGAGCCGTCTCCGACTCAGGCCTATAGTGGATATTGGGAAATGACTCGTCGCTATGGAATAAAAGGGCTCTATTTCAGCTGGTTTGCCAAGACCATTCATGAGCCGTTTCTGGATACATGGCATAACTGCGATCTGAAAAGTCTGTTTGACATGCATGGTTTTGATCTGGTTTTGGATGAAGTCGGTATGCCTATTCGCTATATTCTGGCTCGTAAACGGGAACAGGCAACTGAAGCGCCGGCTGAGTAGTGGAATCTCAGATGTTATGAATAATCTTGTGGTTATTTACCCGACAACCAGATAATTATCTTTCAGGCCTTAAAGCCACTAAGATTATGATTATCTTAGAGACAGGCTGCATTGAGCCTGCCTGCAGACTTGGTTATCAAAACCTGCTGTAGAACATCTACAGCGGCATTTTGATCTCTTGCTGCAGGCATTATCTCTGAGATCGAAAGCAAACTATCTGGTTGCAGGGGTAATTGTCTGGTAGTTTGTTTTTATGACTGACTCTGATTTCTCATATCAACACGCCTTTGCTGTTCTGACCCCTGATACCATACTTGATGCCATTGAATCGACTGGGGTGGTTTGTAGCGGCCATTTTCTTGCGTTGAACAGCTACGAGAACCGCGTTTTCCAGATTGGTATTGAGGAAGGGGCACCGCTGGTGGCAAAGTTCTATCGCCCTGATCGCTGGAGTGATGAAGCGATTATTGAAGAGCACCAGTTCACACTGGCCTTATCGCAACAGGAAATACCGGTAATTTCTCCATCAATCGATGTTGATGGTCTCACATTGCACCATTTCAACGGGGTGAGATTCTCTCTCTTCCCCTGTCGTGGTGGCCGCGCCCCGGAGTTGGATGATCCGGATCAGCTTGAACAGCTCGGGCGATTCATCGCAAGAATCCATCTTCTTGGTGCGAGCGACTCATTTAAACACCGACCTAAACTTGATATCGAGAGCTATCTACATCGGCCCAGTAGTTATCTGTTGGACCATGACTTTATTCCTGACCACCTGTTGACCGCTTATAAGAGTGTGCTGGTAGACCTGGAAAGCCGAATCAAGGCCTGTTATAGCAGGGCAGGGAGTATAAACATGATTCGTCTACATGGAGATTGTCACCCTGGAAATATCCTTTGGCGGGATGATGGCCCCCAGATTGTGGATTTCGATGACACCAGAACAGGGCCTGCACTGCAGGATCTATGGATGTTTCTCTCAGGGGATCGACGTTTCATGACCGAACGGCTGGGGGACTTACTGGAGGGCTATACTCAGTTTTATGACTTTAATCCCTCTGAGTTACACCTCTTGGAAGCACTACGCAGTTTGAGATTGGTTCACTATGCAGGTTGGCTTGCCAAGCGTTGGGACGATCCAGCTTTTCCTGCGGCATTTCCCTGGTTTGATTCAGTTCGGTTCTGGGAAGATCATATCCTCACGCTTCGCGAGCAGATTGCAAAAATGGATGAGCCGCCTCTGGTTTGTTAGATTTTTCTACAAATTGAATATTGAGATTGTTCGACCCATGCCGTTCTACAGAGATTGCCCTGCTACAGGTTGAGTTGCCTCATAGGGCATGCTCATGGTGGCTGAGTAGTGTAGTAGGCGTCAGTCTGTCACGCCACACTCTCATGAATAGATGTCGGCATCATTCCTTGCCAAGTGCAGTCGATAAGCTCATCGTAGAGTGTGGGCAGAGGCACGCCAAGCACGCCATCCAGTCGTAAATGGATCAAACGGATAGCGCCACCGAAAACCGTAGAGGCGATAACCCAGGGGTCACCATCACGGATCTCCCCTGAATCTATTCCTTGCTGCACAATACTGCGCATTCTCTTAAAGGGAGTAGCACTGCAGATCGGGGGCTCATCCGGCAGGAACTCCTGATGCTTGGCATGCAGCACATAAGCGATGATATTTCGTTTTGTCTCTGTGTACTCAAAAAGGAGATAGATGATCCGATTACAGCTCTCCCGAAAGCCCAGTCCCTCAGCGATAACCTCTTCCACCAACTCCTCCATCTCTTTGATCAAATGGTAGTAGAGGGCTTTGGCAACCCCTTCTTTACCTCCAAAATGGTTGTAGATTGAGCCTATACTGACATTCGACTGTTTCTGGATGTCATGTATTGAGACGTTATGAAAGCCGCGTTCGACAAAGAGATCGAGTGCGGTACTCAGGATGCGACTGTCGACTGGTGCGTTAGCCGAGGGGGCTTTTTTTAAATGGAGCATACTGGTTTCCGGAAACTGAATATCTGATTGTCAGGGATTATACCCAGCATAGTATAATATTTGACAAGAATGAATATTCATTCTATTTTCTCTATAGCCGCTTACCTCACTGCCAGCTGTATCGCAGCAGGACTAAGGAGGGTCAAGACGGTTTTCATGCCGATAGATCTTCGGCAATCAACAGTATCGAGTAGTTTATGGACTGGGTGGATCTTTATGCCACTCAAACATGGCCAACTGCAGTAGGAGGGCTGAGGTAGAGCGAAATAGTAAAAATATTAATACCACAGGAGGCCTAACTATGAGGCTGTTTAAAAATAAGCCCGCCAAATCCCTTGCCTTGGCATCCGCCCTGGCTCTGGCTACCACGCTGTTTGGTGCAATTCTCCCCGTACAAGCGGATGAAACCTGCCAATCACCCTATATGGCCAAAATTGTTGGCCAGGAAGATTTTGTCTACGTCTGGACCCTCGGTGTCGAAGGTTTGGGTGATGGGCAGGATAAGCTGGTGACGATTGACGTCAATCCAAAATCATCAAAATATGGAGAGGTGATAAATACGCTTTCCGTCGGTGGACGGAATGAAGCTCACCACTCAGGTTTTTCTGATGACAGACACTATCTCTGGGCGGGTGGTCTTGACACCAACAAGCTCTTTATTTTCGATGTCCATAGCGATCCGGCAAAACCAAAGTTGCACAAGGTTGTCACCGACTTTGTAGAGAAAAGCGGAGGCGTTGTCGGCCCACATACAACCTATGCACTACCAGGTCGTATCATGATCACCGGTCTATCTAACAACAAGGACCACGGTGGTCGTACTGCGTTGGTGGAATATACCAATGAGGGGGAATATGTTGCGACACACTGGATGCCCACTGATCAGAATCTGCGGGGTGCGGAAAAAACCGGTAAATACGCAGATGGTTATAACTACGATTTACGTGTATTACCTCGACGGAACATCATGCTTACCTCCTCCTTCACGGGTTGGTCCAACTACATGATGGATTTTGGCAAGATGCTGCAGGATAAAGAGGCGATGAAGCGTTTTGGCAATACAGTGGTGTTGTGGGATTTACACAGCAAGAAACCGAAAAAAGTGTTTGATGTTCCAGGTGCGCCCCTGGAGATACGTTGTGCCTGGCAACCAAACAATAACTGGTGTGTGACAACCACTGCACTGACTTCAAAAATCTGGTTGATCTATGAAGATGAGCAGGGTGAATGGCAGTCCAAGGCTGTAGCAGATATAGGTGATGCTTCTAAAGTACCTTTACCTGTGGATATATCTATCAGTTCTGATGACAGTCGACTCTGGGTCAACACTTTCATGGACGGCAAGACCCGTCTCTTCGATATGAGTAATCCACATCAGCCGAAGCAGGTTTATGAGAAGGTGATTGGACGTCAGGTCAACATGGCATCGTCCAGTTGGGATAGCACCCGTATCTACTATACCTCTTCTCTATTGGCAAACTGGGATAAGAAGGGTGGGGACAACGATCAGTACTTCAAGAGCTATGTCTGGGACGGCAGCAAGCTGGTAGAGAAGTTTGCAATAGACTTCAATGAACTGAAATTGGGTCGGGCTCACCAGATGCGTTTTGGTGCTTACTCACTGTATGGTGCAGTCAGGCCAGAGGATAAGGATCTCTCTGTAGCCGCACTGGAATCGATTAGTAAGTAACACTTGGCACTTATGGATCTCTAACTGACATTCGGAGGATAACAATCCTGGTCTGGCATATGCCAGCCAGGATTGTTAGTGCCTTGGAGTCTCTATGTACCGTTTGCTTATCCCTTTGCTTTCAATTACTGCAGTACTGGTCTCTACGGTAGCTGCTGAATCAGTGAACCAGCCATCTGATTATGCGCCTGGCTATGGTGAGCTGGGCTACTCCCTGCCAGATGTAGGCAGCTATACACTACCTTCCCTGGGTGATGCTGCTAATGGCGAGGTGGTCATTAGCAGTGGGGAACGTAAGAATCTTTATGATCTCTTTGGCGGTCAATATGTACTGCTTGCTTTTATCTACAGTACCTGTAGCGATCTCAACGGATGCCCTCTCACATCTCATGTTTTTTATAAGATCAAATCGGCAATGAAAAGGGATAGGGTATTAGCCAATGAATTGAAATTGATCAGTCTTAGTTTTGACCCTGAAGTCGATACACCAGCGGTGATGAAACTCTATAGTAATAATTTTCGATATGCTGGTAGTGCTGGAGAGTGGCAGTTCATAACAACCGATTCACACCAACAATTACAGCCCATATTGGAGTCATACAATCAGGTGATTCTACGGGGGGTCGACAGTAGTGGAAAAACAAGCGTTGGTTACAGCCACGTTTTACGGGTGTTTCTTATCGACCCGGAAAAGAAGATACGCAATATCTACAGTGTCGATTTCCTCCATCACGACCTGATCATTAATGATCTGAAGACACTTATTCATCAGCAACAGGGTGAGAAGAAAAATTTTAAGGTTGCACTAAATCTGGATCAGCCTTCGCAGCTCTCGAAACCTGGCGATGATAAACAGGGATATGAGACAGAGAACTATGTTACTCGTTCCCTTGATCTGGAGTTGAGACAGGGGGAGGCAGCTGATCTGATCGCCATAGCTGAAAAGCCACCACTGGGACTGCCACCCGTGCCGGTGCCGACAGATAATCCGCTATCAAGAGAGAAAATCGAGCTTGGAAGAAAACTATTCTACGATCGTAGATTGTCGTTAAACGACACCTTCTCCTGCGCTATGTGCCATGTGCCTGAACAAGGATTTACCAGTAATGAACTGGCCATGGCAGTTGGTATCGAAGGTCGAAGTGTGCGCCGCAATTCACCTACCATTTACAATGCTGCCTATGCTTCACTTCTTTTTCACGATGGACGTGAAGAGAGTTTAGAGCAGCAGGTTTGGGGCCCACTACTGGCTAAAAATGAGATGGGTAATCCTTCAGTTGGACAGGTGTTGAGTAAGATACGTCAGATCAAAGAGTACCAGGGTCTTTTTGAGCGGGCTTTCGATGGTAAGGGGGTTTCGATGGAGACTTTGGGTATGGCGCTGGCCAGTTATCAGAGAACTCTGATTTCAGGAGATTCTCCATTCGACCGTTGGTATTACGGAAGAGATGAAGTGGCAATACCAACACCAGCAAAACGGGGCTTTGCACTCTTTACCAGCAAAGCAGGCTGTGCTTCCTGCCACCTGATAGGAGATAGCTTCGCTCTCTTTTTTGATGATCAGATGCACAATACAGGTATTGGTTTTCGGGAGTCGATGGGTATCTTTCCTGAGAAAGAACGGGTAACGATTGCTCCCGGTGTGACACTCGATATAGATCGTTCTGTGATCGAATCTGTGGGGGAGAAGCCACCCACAGATGTGGGTCAATATGAGGTGACTGAGAATCCTTACGACCGCTGGAAATACAAGACACCCAGTCTGCGCAACATAGCACTGACTGCACCCTATATGCACAACGGATCACTCAGCACATTGAAGGATGTGGTTGATTTCTATGACTTGGGTGGTGTGCCAAATGAACTGTTGGATCCATTGATCAGGCCGCTAGGCCTGACTGAATTGGAGAAGGAGGATCTAGTTGTCTTCTTGCAGTCCCTGACAGGCAGCAATGTGGATACTCTGGTAGCCGATGCATTTGCTGCTCCCATTGGCGATGTGGGTAAGGGCGATCCCAGTTGGGTGCATGGTACTGAAGTCGAAGTGCAATAGATGGTGAAGCGAGGAAATGTCTGAAAAGTCATGAATCAATATCGTGCTACCAAGATAGACTGCTTTTACTTTTCTGGTTTTCGCCATGGCGGTTCATTAAACAGAAACCGCAGTTTAATGAATCGCTGTTTGTCCGTTCCTCTGTATGTTTCAGACTCATTTAATGTGTCCCTGAATATGAAGCGACTAACTCTGATCCTTTTCTTCATACTGGCTGTAACAACGGCAACAGTCAGTAGCGAGGAGATAGGTGGTGATTTCAGTTTGACTGACCATAACAATACAACTTTTAAACTTGATCAACTGAAAGGTAAGCTGGTACTGCTTTTTTTCGGCTATACCTATTGTCCTGATATTTGTCCCACCGAACTGGCGAATCTGGCTATGGTTTTCGATGGCTTGAAGTCTCAGGCAGATCGAGTGCAAGGCTTGTTTATCTCACTGGACCCTGAACGAGATACTCCTGAGGTGTTGCATAACTACGTGGATTACTTCAGTGATGGATTGCTCGGCTTAACTGGAAGCAAAGATGAAGTGGCCAAAGTGGCCCGACAATATCGTGTTCAATATCAGCGCCATGAAAAGAAGGGGGGAGGTTATAGTATTGACCATTCAGCAAACCTCTACGTGATAAACGGTGAAGGAAGACTCACTGCTGTAGTGCCTTATGGCATACCGCCAGAGCATGTACTGGATCTGGTTCGGGGCATGTTGGCAGAGGAGGGGTGAGATATTTAATCAAAGTCATGTCACAAAACCTGCTTGGAAATTGTATTACTTTCGATGCTGTTTTTCGGGTTCGACCAATTGGGCTGTCTGGTTTCTGACTGTGGGAACTCTGCTATGAACTTAAGTTTGAGACCTGCTTACCGCCTCGGGTACAGTCGTTCCAGCCTGGCTTGGTCGATCCTGTTTTTATTTATATTGTGGCTATCACTCCCGAAAGCGATTTCAGCAGATCAAAGGCTTTTGTCTGAAGCGAAGCCACTCCTCGCACTACCTTTTAGATTGAAAGACCTTGAAGGAGAGTTTCACCAGCTCCATGACTATCGGGGCAGGGTTGTTATCGTCAACTTCTGGGCGAGTTGGTGTCATCCTTGTAGAAACGAGTTACCCTCAATGAATCGAGCCTGGGATCGATTAAAGTCTAAAAGCGTCGCTATGTTGGCAATAAATCTTGGAGAGGAGGCAGAGGCAGTTAATGCATTTCTAAACGACTACCCCATCGATTTTCAAGTGCTTTTGGACTACCAGGGACGCATCAGTCAACGCTGGGGGGTAAGAGGGATGCCCACCACCTTTGTGTTGAATCGTCGAGGGAAAATTATATACAAGGTGGTTGGTGAAAGGGAGTGGGATGATCCTGTCATACATAAACAGATAGAGGGCCTCTTAAGCAGAGATGGTATTTCATACTGAACTGGGCGTAGAGCCAGAGGGCACAAGCAATTAACAGAGGTGCCCTTAAACTAACTATTCAGCGTTGATTTACAATCTTTTTGGTCTGAATCTTTTACAAAGGTGCTGGGTTTTTCATGATTAATTCAGGGTAGCTCATACCGTACATCCACAATCCAGTATCGGGTTATGCCTGCTGGAGTCTCAACCTCTATCTGGTCGTCAAGAGTGCGCTTGAGCAAAACCTGGGCAAGAGGTGAATCAAGACTGATATTTTTGGGGTCGCTGTCTAACTCATCCGGCCCAACAATTCGATACTCCCGCACATCTCCGTCCTCCGTTTCAAGTTGTACCCAGGCTGCGAAAAAGACCTGATCTGGATTTGATGGAGGTTGATTAACGACCTTTAGAATAGGAATCCTCTTCTGTAAATATCTGATGCGATAGTCAATTTCGCGCAACTCTTTCTTACGATAGATATATTCAGCATTCTCAGATCGGTCACCTTCTGCTGCAGCTGCAGCGAGTGCTTTGGTCACATCCCGTCGACGAATCCATAAGTCATGCGCCTCCTGCTTGAGGGTCTCATAGCCGGATTCGGTGATATAAGGCGATTTGGGGGGTGATGGAGGTCTGTAGCGTCCCATAATGGAGCGGTATTGTGGCTTTGTGAAAGGATTATTACCAGTAACAGAATCCAAATCCAGCATTTCATGGTGATTTAGGCTAGTCTCTTAATTCTAATTAACAGCTCATTTAAAGAAGTATAATCCTTAAAATTAGTTAAATATCACCGTTGAAAAGGTTTTCGATTACTCTAGAATCATCTGAACGCGGTGAAACTAAGATTTCTTAAAGGGAGATTGGTGTGAATAGGCTCAAGTTTGCTGAAAAACTAACAAAAATAATATTGACCTTATTCTTTGCAGGCATTATCGCTGCCTGTGGAGGTGGTGGTGGTGATGATGGGGGAGACGATGGTGATGGTGGCGGTGATGGGTCACAAACAGGTAGTGGCAGCGTTAGTGGCCGCTTAACGGTGCCTTCATATGTGGTCACCGATAGTGATGTGAATGACACTGAAACCTCATCGGTTGCAAATCATCCTGCCAACAATGCTCAAACTGTCCCAAATCCTGTGAATATTGGAGGCTACGTCAATGTGGCTGGCGCAGGTGATTCTGGTAACTCCTTTAGTGCTGGAGACCGGGATGACTATTTTCTGGTCGATATGTCCGCTGGACAGACCCTGTTGCTGAATATTGGTGATATAGGTACTGCTGGTGTGGATCTGGACCTCTATCTCTATGACTCCAATGGTGCATTGGTTGATCGTTCAATCGGTACCTCCCAATTTGAGTCATTGATAGTACCTAGCGATGGACAGTATTACGTCAATGTCTACGCTTTCAGTGGCGCCTCCAACTATCTGTTGTCTCTGGGCTTAACCCCATCTTCTGCATTGCCACCAGGTGCGTTGCGGATGTCAGATCAGTTTGTCCCTGGAGAGGTAATAGTCAAATTTGATACTGACTCATTTCAGGCTAAATCCCAGGATCCTACACTGAATCAGTTCAATTTCCAGCAGACACCAGGTAATGGTGCCGGTGTTCAATTGCTGACTATCAACGAACAGTATGCAAAGGTTGCTGCACGCACTGACACCAGTGTTCCCCTGAGCGATGATGAGCAGCTCAAGCTTGATACATTGATGGCGATCAAATCCCTCTCCAGTCGTGGTGATGTGGTCTATGCTCAACCAAACTATATCTATCAACCCAGCGCGGTGCCAAACGACCAGTACTACAACTATCAGTGGCACTATCCTCAGATCAACCTGCCTCAAGCCTGGGATATAACAACAGGTGATAACAGTGTTATCGTTTCGGTTATCGATACAGGTGTGTTGTTGAGTCATCCTGATCTCGCAGGTCAACTGGTGGCTGGTTATGATTTCATCTCAAGTACCGATATCTCTGGAGATGGAGATGGTATCGATAACAATCCTGATGATGTGGGTGATGCGGTTCAAGGTGGCAGCTCTTCATTTCACGGCTCCCATGTGGCAGGAACGATTGCAGCCGCAAGTAATAATTCCAATGGTGTTGCAGGGGTGGCCTGGGGCGCCAGAATTATGCCGATCCGTGTACTGGGCAAGGGTGGTGGAACCTCCTACGATATCACCCAGGGGATTCTCTATTCTGCCGGTCTGACCAACGACTCGGGTACACTGCCTGCGCAAAGAGCAGATATCATCAACATGAGTCTTGGGGGCGGTTCTCCCGATCAGGCAACACTTAACGCCGTTACAGCAGCGCGCAGTGCAGGCGTGATTATAATTGCTGCAGCAGGGAACGAGAATACCTCACAACTCTCCTATCCTGCTTCATACGACGGTGTGGTGTCAGTCAGTGCCGTTGATTTGAATCGTGAAAGGGCGCCTTATTCCAATTTTGGTAGTGCGATCGATGTTGCAGCGCCTGGCGGTGATACCCAAGCTGACCTAAATGGTGATGGACGACCTGATGGCGTACTGAGTACTGCCGCTGATGACTCATCCGGAACTATTGAGTTCAGTTATAACTTCTATAACGGCACCTCGATGGCTGCACCACATGTGGCTGGCGTGGCCGCACTTATGCAATCGGTCTATTCCGGCCTGACACCAGCTGAATTCGACAGTATGCTCTCGGCAGGTGACTTGACGAATGATATCGGTAATACCGGACGGGATGATCTCTATGGTCATGGTCTGATTGATGCCTATAAGGCCGTGCAAGCTGCACAGCAGAGAGGAGGGGGCAATACCCCCACAGATCCAACCCTGAGCGTGAGCCCACAGAATCTGAACTTCTCAAATACACTTCAATCATCGACGCTATACATTGAAGAGGTTGGAGGCACTGTCGGCACTGTGCAGGTGACCGAGAATATCAGTTGGCTGTCAGTAGCACCCAATCAGGTCAATGCATCGGGCATGGGTAGCTATACAGTCACTGTCGATCGAACTGGTCTGACTCCTGCCACCTATAGCGGAACCTTTCAGGTATCAGCTGGTACCTCCAGTGCAAATGTAGAAGTTATCATGCAGGTAACGGATACCTCTATTGCAGGGAATGCTGGCCGTCATTATGTGTTGCTTGTCAATAATGCAACGGGTGCTGCTGTTCAGCAGGATGCTGTGAATACCAATACTGGGACTGCTAGTTATAGCTTCAGTAGTGTGCCGTCAGGTGACTATGTTGTTGTCGCTGGATCGGACATGGATATGGATAACCTGATTTGTGATGCCGGTGAATCCTGCGGTGCCTACTCGACGCTTTCACAACCCGTTGTGATCACCGTTGGCTCAGGCGCTGTCAGTGGTCTCGACTTTTCAACATCTTATGAGTATCAAACGCCCAGCTCACTCTCTACAGAAGGTGTGCAGGAATTGATGGTCTATCCACGTTTGGATTAAGTGAGGTATTAGTATGAAAAATCTTAACCCATTAAAATGGCTTGGCCTATGTTCACTGTGTATTGTTATGAGTGCATGTAATACTGTTTCAAATTCTGTCTCAGTTGTTGAAGATGGTGCTTGCAGTCAGAATCAGGCGGCTGGTATGCACCTGGTCAAAGGTCCTTCGATCAAAAACACTGGTGGGGGCGTTATTTTGAGTAGCAAGTCCCTTGACCCAAAGGATGATGAGAAGAGTGACGATGATTCATTCTGGTTAGTGAGAGTGGATATGGGGCAACAACCCAGTGGCGGATATGGTTTAAAGTTGATGTCTGACAAATTGGCAATCAAGGATCAGACAGCTAGTTTTGCACTGCAATGGGCCAAACCTGAAGCCGGTTCGGTTCAAATGCAGATGCTGACATACCCTTGTCTCTATCTAAAGGTTGCTAAGGGAGACTACGCTCGTTTGGAAGTCGTAGACGAAGAGGGGACAGTAAAACTCGGCCTGGATCTTCCTTAACCAGCGCGTAGATACTGACGGCACATTGGATGTGCCGTCAGTACAATTTAGATTTACACCATTGAACCGCATTAAACCTGTTTTAGATGTTTTTTAGAACAGAGATAAACTACTCACCAACTACTCTGCGTCCCCATTCATTGTGCTATCAATTTAAATCTCCTTAACTCAGCGGTTAGCAGATGACCAATTCAAAGTGCTATTCAATTCGTTTCGCTATGATCTCAGATCTTGCGAAAATGGCGAAACTTCTTGAACAACTTTTCTCAATTGAGGAGGATTTTGAAGTTGATTCTGCCAAGCAGATAGCTGGCCTGGAACTGCTTATGGAATCAGAGAATGCTCAGCTGTTTGTTGTTGAAGATGTCAAAAAAGTAGTCGTTGCTATGGCAAGCCTGCAGATGGTCGTTTCCACTGCCGAAGGTGGACTAGTGGCGTGGCTTGAGGATGTTGTTGTTGATGAGTCTCATCGTGGGCAGGGGATAGGACATTCTCTACTAAAGCATATTAGGGAGTGGGCTGAGGCTAGAGAGATTAAAAGGCTGCAATTGGTGGCCGATAGGGGTAATCAACCTGCCCTGAATTTCTACTCTCAGCAGAATTGGCTAAAAACAAAATTAGTGGTAATTAGACAAAAGTAAAAAAACGTTATCTATTGCACAACTGTCAATAGTTGTTGATAATTGTTTTTTGCAGGGATGCACTCTGTTTTGATTTACGGATTTCGACCCAATTCTGATCTTAAGGGCACAAGCAGTTAATAGAGGTGCCCTTAAGGATTGGCCAGGAATATTTCAATCCAGACTACTAGGGACTCTAAAGGTAGTGGTATGTTATTAAAAAATGCTCATGTGGACTTGAATGCTCCTCACCCAGCCGCATTATGGGTTGAGCGCGTCTCGTTGGATCCACTCCAGGTTGATTGTATAACCGCACAAATGTTGGCCATCCTCGATAATCATTGCAAGCTGGGTCTGGAAGAGCAGCTGGCTGTGATGGCTATCTACTCTGTTGTAAAAGATCGCCCTGGATTGATTTTTGGTGGGGATGTTCATCAGACGATTGAAAAGGCCAGGTTACAACGAGATAATCAAATGGTTCAAAAAGTACGTGATCTTCGATTGAATGCTGAACGACGTGTTCCAAAACAGGTTATGAGCCACTTCCAACGTTTTCTCGCAGAATCGCTGAGTGGGTTCAGCGATTTTTCCGGCTCTATGAATGCCTGATATGTGAGAGCTTCCAAACTGTTCCTGGATTGAATGGTTTATGGGCCGATATTATTCGCTAAACTCTACTGTTCTCCCAAAAAATGGTGATCAACAGTAGCAGCCAAAATGTTTGCCCATACTTGGGTACAAATACCTTGAGGTTAATCTAGATGGCCAACACTTATTTGATGGTTATATGGAAGAGATCACTGTTTGAGACATGAAAAAGCATCGTAAAGCAAGAGGGTCACGGCTAGAAAAAACTTACAAGTCATCAGTATCTTAAATAGGTGTGGAGAGAAACTCCCCTCTCCCCTCTCCCCTCGCGGGAGAGGGGCCGGGGGAGAGGGGGAGAATGAACACCCTATTTTTTCCAAACAATCAGCAAGATAAATATGAACGATCAATGCAGTTTTTCTCTTTCAACGATATGAAACGCTTCGCGTACACCCTCTCCCCAACCCCTCTCCCGTAAAGGGAGAGGGGCTTTCAGAGTTGTTCTGAGAAGATTGAAAGTTAATGGGGCAGCAGTGGGAAGAGATACTATTTTTTGAACTCGGTTTCCGACAATACAACCTGATTACGCCCACTTTCCTTAGCCTTATAGAGTGCGAGATCTGCAGCTCTTATCAGTGCGGATTTATCTACTAATACGCCATCCATAAAGGAAACGCCGAATGAGGCAGTGATTTGTGGTAAGGGTTTGCCATCATGGATGAGTTTTAACTCCCCTATCTGTCGGCATATTTTATCTGCCCGTGAAATAACGGCTTCCTTAGTGGTGTCGGGCATGATGATGATGAACTCTTCGCCGCCATAGCGACAGACAATGTCGCTTGTTCGTACACTATTTTTGAATAATTTAGCAAACTCTAGGAGTACAACATCTCCGACATCATGACCAAAATTGTCATTAATCGATTTAAAATGATCCGCATCACACATAATGATGCCAAGACCACTTTTTGCTCTTGCGCAACGATGTATCTCCCGCTCAAGACTCTCTTCCATGTGTCGGCGGTTGAATAGATGTGTTAAAGGATCCCGGACCGATTGTGATTGCAGGGCTTCACGTAATTTTAAGCTCACCAGGGAGAGGGCCAAATTATCCGCTGTGATTTTTATAAGCCGTTTTCTGGAATTTATGTAGTGCTCTTTTTCCTCATCAGTGGATTCGTCAGAGGATTTGAATTCAATATGAAGCATACCCAACATTTCACCTTGGGCAATAATGGGTTCACAAATGTAATTATTTACACCTTCACCAACGTGTTTGCAACGCAGGCGCTCATCGTTGTGCAAAATAACATGCTCTTTACCCTGTCGCAGTGACCAGCAGTCATCAGGCACAATAATGGGTGAACTCATTAGTTCAATATTTCCCCAGGTTGCTTTGGATTCGACGAGTGACTTTTTATCGTTAAAAAGGTAGAGGGCACCAGCGCAATCAGGGAATATTTGTTCTGAATAGTAGGAAACAATAGGGTAGGTCTCTTCAGTTGTGCGACATACTTGTAAATATGAGTTCAGTTGGTTTATGAGATGCATCTCATAATTGTATTGAGTTAACTCTTTATGAGATTTAATCAGCTGGTCTTCTGATGATTTTTGCTCAGAGATGTCGGTTGATGAGCCTACAAAACCTGAAAACTTACCTTGATCGTTGATATAAGGAATGCCGCGGTCAATGAAATATCGATATTTGCCATCGCGCCTTCTGAGTCGATACTCCATGCTAAAGGGCTTATAAGCAATAAACGCATCTTCAAATACAGTCAGACAGTAATCTCTGTCATCAGGGTGAAGCGCATTAAACCAAGCATCGCCACCTAACTTTTCAACTTTGTCACGCCCAATGAAGTTCTTGTATTGGTTACTTGTGAAAATGACATTGCCACTGGTATCAGTAAGCCAGAGAGAGACGGGGGCATCTTCAGCAAGTGTTTGAAAGTTAATTTCTTCAAGTGTTATTGCAGGAGTTGTGGGCTTGGTATCTTTTATGTCGGTCATAGTGTTCAGCTTAATTGTTCAACTTATTCAGAAAGACTAAGCGATATTGGGATGCTCTCCGATAATAGCATTGTTTAATAAAGATTTGTTTCCTTAATTTAAAGGGATCGTAATCATTAGTGCAAACAGGCCCTAGTAGAATGCTTAGCGATAGTGGCCAGGAAAATTGGTTAATTACTAATAATTTTCCAAGTTTCTGCCACAGATTCCCATAGTCATGAATCTGATATCCACATGCCGTCGATTGGTATCTGGAAAGTGGTTAGCAATTTAGGTCAGGTGATATCCAATGATCAACAAATTCATCGGATGTGGAAAATAGAAGGGGGCTTAGGATACGTCCAAATCATTGACGTATCCTAAGCAGATCAAAGGATGACTTGAACTGGTTGTTCAAGTCACAGGAGGCATTGAATTTTAACGATCCCAATTCCAGTTCATGAAACCAGATGTCAGAAACAGACCGAGTGCGCGGCCAAAATCCTGGCAGAACTCATAGGGTTTCTCAGCGCCAGGCTTGGTAACATCAAACTCCTCTTGAGTTACCTGTTCACCTGTTTCAGGATTAATCCAACCCTCTCCATCACCATTTTCTTGAACCACGAAGCCATCGGTGACCAACATATCCATCAGGTATCCACCACGGTTGCTCTGGTTGATCTCCATGTCACCCTTTTCATTCTGGCTCAGTCCAGTTACCTGGATCACTTTGTCACCTTTGGTAATGGTGATGTCATTGGCAACATACATCTCATTGTTTTTAAACTTTTCAGTATCAATGGTGATTTTAGTGCCGTCTTCCAGTTGAAATGTTGATTTCTCCCAGAAGTTAACGTCTGTTTTTCCATCACCATTCCAGTCGACATGAGGGTCACCCCAAATGTTTGTCTCTTCTCCTGTCTCCTTGTTTTTGATGATGATCTGAGATTTATTCTCGTTTAACACCAGTTCATACTTATCGCCAAGGTCAATGGTGGCTTTACCATCGCATTGCTGCGTCACAGTCCACTCCTGGTCTACAGGACATGGCTCGGGAGGACAAGGCTCTGGCGCTGGTTCAGGAGGGCATGGCTCTGGCGCTGGTTCAGGAGGACAAGGCTCCGGTGCTGGCTCAGGAGGACAAGGCTCTGGTGCTGGTTCAGGCGGACAAGGCTCTGGTGCTGGTTCAGGCGGACAAGGCTCTGGAGGTGCTGGCTCTTGAGGACAGGGCGCTGGCCCTGGCTCATGAGGACATGGCGGGGTAGGCCCAGGAGGGCATGGAAATGGTAATGGTAATTGAGGCATGTGTGGATGTGGCAGAAAGTGACCTCCAGGCCTTCCACCAGGTAGTTGAGGCATATGTGGCCTTGGCATAGGAAGCTGGCTACAGCGTATTTTGAATAGAGATGGCAGGGAACATTTGGCGGATCCACTCTTTGTCGACAGGGGGTTGAGAGCCGCGCTCGCGATTCCATTCATCGAGGGTAATGAGGTCATATCCACACTCCTTGTTGGTTAGGAAACATAAAAAATATGCGCCTAATTGAACATTTCTAACTCATACCAACAAGCTGGGAATTTCCCTATTAGAGTTAACCCTAGTGTACCGTTGGCTGAATTCGGTAACACTCAGCCGGTTATCAGAGGCTTCTTAAGTCACTGAGTCGGTTGTCTTAAGGGTTGCTGGGTAGCATCGAGAAGGGGAGCCACATCAAAGAGGCCTCCTCATTCGTTTCCAGGCTGTCCTTCAAAATCACATGTCCATTATCAGTTGTCCAGTGCAGGACAGAGGGTCGGTTCTCAGTAGTTTGAGGGGTGACGCTATTGGGTACAGGATTACCCATTTGTTGCCAAAGCTGCTGCTTCAGATGTTCGTGGTACTCTCTTCTATAGCCGATTTTTACGCCATTGACCCACTTGTCATGGAAGAAGACCGTAATGAACTGGGCTGGAATTCCATTGAATATCCCGATGCGTGAGGCGCAAAGTCTGTTGCCAAATGGGCCGACTTCATCCTGACATTGCCATGTTATATCTGGAAAGACTTGCATGAATTCGCTTTCTGTCACCTGATTGTCCAGGGCTTGCAGATTTAACTTGATTTCATCTTCGCCCCATAGTGAGAGAACTACTGTATCCGTACGGCGTTGACCATCTTCGGTGAATACCAACCAAAAAATAGGCCCAATAACAGCAACAAATGCCAGTAAGCGCTTATATAACGGTGGCAGTTTTAAATTCATGAGGTTTTTTGCTCAGTCAAGGAAATCTTGACAGTGGGGTGGGAAAAGAGGGCAGCGTTTAACTGCTGCCCTCCATTTAGTCTACCTGCTTACTTGTTTTCTCTGTTATCTATCAGGTTGTCGACTACAGATGGATCAGCCAGGGTAGAGGTATCACCAAGGGTATCCAGTTCATTGGCTGCAATCTTACGCAATATACGACGCATGATCTTCCCAGAGCGGGTTTTTGGTAATCCTGGCGACCACTGAATCAGATTGACCTTTGCGATGGGGCCAATTTCAGAACGTACCGTTTTAACCAGTTCGGTTTTCAGTTCATCAGTGCCTTCTATACCCGCCATGAGGGTGACGTAGGCGTAGATGCCTTGACCGGTAAGGTCGTGGGGATAACCCACCACAGCTGCTTCAGCGACCGAATCATGTAATACCAGGGCTGACTCAATTTCAGCAGTACCCAGACGATGGCCGGAGACGTTCAGAACATCATCCACCCGACCGGTGATCCAGTAGTAGCCATCCTCATCACGGCGAGCGCCGTCACCGGTGAAGTAGTAGCCTGGATACATGGCGAAATAGGTTTCAAAAAATCGCTTATGGTCGCCATACACAGTCCGCATCATGGAGGGCCATGGATGCTTGATAGCCAGGTTGCCTTCAGCTGGGTTGCCTTCAATCTCAATGCCTTGATCATCCAGCAATACAGGGTCAACACCGAAGAATGGGCGTGTTGCCGATCCCGGTTTTAGTGGTGTCGCACCTGGCAGCGGGGTCAGCATATGAGCTCCGGTTTCAGTCTGCCACCATGTGTCCACGATTGGGCAACGCTCGTCACCGACTACTCGGTAGTACCACTCCCAGGCTTCAGGATTGATTGGTTCACCTACAGTACCGAGCAGACGTAAGCTGTTTCGGCTGGTTTTCTTCACCGGTTCTTCACCTGCGCCCATAAGAGAGCGGATTGCGGTAGGCGCGGTATAGAAGGTGGCTACATTATGTTTGTCACAGACCTGCCAGAAGCGAGAGATATCCGGGTAGGTAGGAATGCCCTCAAACATCAGTGTTATCGCACCATTGGTAAGGGGGCCATAGACGATATAGGTATGGCCAGTTACCCAACCCACATCAGCGGTACACCAGTAGACTTCGCCATCTTTGTAGTCGAATACCAGCTTATGAGTCATTGCCGCTTGTAGCAGGTAGCCGCCAGTGGAGTGGAGTACGCCTTTGGGTTTTCCCGTAGAGCCAGAGGTATAGAGAATGAACAATGGGTCATCGGCATCCATCTCTTCGGCTGGGCAATCGTCAGATGCGTCGGCCATCGCCTCGTGATACCAGACATCACGATCGTTGTCCCACTCAACCGGGTCACCACCACGTTGAACCACGATGCAGGTATGAACATTGGGGCATTGAGCCACTGATTTGTCGGCATTGGCCTTTAGTGGCACTTTCTTGCCGCCGCGCATGGATTGATCCGATGTGATTACGACCTTACAGTTTGAGTCAAGGATACGATCACGCAGTGCATCTGGAGAGAAACCACCGAAAACTATGGAGTGAACAGCACCGATGCGGGTACAGGCCAACATGGCTACCGCCGCCTCAGGGATCATTGGGAGATAGAGGGAGACCCGGTCTCCTTTCTCGACACCACGGGATTTCAGGACGTTTGAAAATTTACAAACCTCCTGATGCAGCTCGCGATAGGTGATATTGCGCGATTCATCTGGATTATCTCCTTCCCAAATGATGGCAACCTGGTCTCCCCGGCTCTCCAGATGGCGATCGAGACAGTTGTAAGAGACATTCAGCTTTGCACCCTTGAACCACTCAATATGCAGATCGTCTTTACCGAAGCTCCAGTCCAGCGCTTTATCCCACTTTTTGAACCAGCTGATGTATTGATCAGCTTGTTCTGACCAGAATCCTTCTGGATCTTTTATGGACTGCTCGTACATCTCTTTATATTGGGCCTCGTTGACGTTGGCCTGTGCTGCAAAATCAGCCGGTACGGGGTAGACCTTGTTTTCAGACATTGATTTCTCCTCAATGGTGGTTTTTCGTTATCAACTGCCGGGTTGGCCAAAGCTTACTATTTAAAACATGTCTTATTATTGAAGGCATTGCTTTATATCAACCCATTATTCTATTCTCAGTCACTGCGTTATAAAACTGTCCAGTTGACATTGACTGGGATTAGGAAACATATCTGCAGCCATGGCAAGAAACAGTTCTGCAGTAGCGACAGCATCACTCAATGCATTGTGTGCCTTGTAGTTAGGTAGATTGTATTGCGGCCTCAGATTAAAAAGTCGAAGATTACCTGGCTGGATAGTGTGATTTCGTCGTTCAAAGAGACGCCGTGCTAATACAAGGGTATCTATAATCGGGATCACAAATGGGGCGCCGTAGATATTGCGACAGGCCGCATCGATAAAATTTTGCTCAATCGAGGCATAGTGAACCAGCATCACCTTGCCTGCCAGTTGGTTCAGCAAAATTGGCATAGCCTCTTCCAGTGGTATTCCCGTGGCCGCCTGATCATCGGTTATCTGATGTATGACAGCAGACTCTTCGGGGATCTCATCGTCTATGGAGATCAGTTGATGCTCTGAGCTGTTGAGTTTCACGGTCATATGTTGTATTTCAACAAACCCATAGCTGAGTATCTTATCCTTTTTAGGATTTAGTCCGGTGGTTTCCAGATCCAGCGAAACGATCACCAACTCTTCACATACTGTATTCTTATTTACCATGGGTGTTGAGAGATAGTCGTGCAAAATGCCGCTCTCAACCTTTCTCAAGGCACGTTTGCGTTGTGACTCTTTGCTAAGAAATCTTTCAAACATGGTTATCTGAATCGACCGCCTTGATAGCGGGTATCTAAAGTTTCCTGCATGTCCTGTATGACACGGAATGCATCTTTAAGGTGTTTACGCTCCAATTCCGATAGGTCATCTGGAGAGACATAGTTATCCATCTTAACACCAAGGCGTATCTGTCTTGCCTGGTGGTTGCTACGCATACTGGCGATAAATTCCAGAGCATCAATAAGGTTTTCACCCATATCTTCGCTGAGGATCGATGTCTCAGCCGCAGCTCTCAGCCGATTTGTTGTATTGACCTGTTTCAGCCCTTTGGCCAGAGCGAACACCCGTGCGATATCTGTGATGGGTACTATACCCCTGTGCTTAATGTCAAAGGTGTCGTCATGGGCGCCACCATGAATCAGTACAAAAGTTCTAAAGAATCCAAGTGGTGGGCGATGTTGGAGTGCATTAGAGGCCATATAGGCGGTGAAAATGCCGTTGCCACGGGTTTTATCCAGAATCTCAGATTGTAACTCTTCAAACAGCTCCTTATCTCCGTGAACCTGTCTGAGATCGAAAAAGATACTTGATAGCATCAGGGACATTGGATCTGGTTTGTTAATCCATGTATTGAAGTATTTTTTCCAGCCTCGTAGTGTTTGACGCCATTTTGGATTCATCGCCATTGCATCTCCAGGGCAATAGACGTATCCACAAGCATTCAAGCCATCACATACCCACTTTGCCAATGACTCGAAGTAGGGGGCGTGCTCAGGTTTCATCTCATCAGAAATCAGCAGTGCATTATCCTGGTCAGAGTGAGAAGTCTGTTCTCGACGCGCCTGGGATCCACCACATAACCATACATAGGGCACCGGAGCTGGTCCGAGATTGGCCTCAGCCATCTCTATCAGTTGTATGGTGATTGAGTCAGTCAGCGAGGAGATGGCGTCGCCAATATGCAGCGCAGTTGCACTGGATATTGCAAGCTGATACTGAAGTTCAGGTAAGCGCTTACTGATGTTAACCAGGTCATCCAGTGTTTCAGCCTTGCGAATGTCGGCAGCAAAAAAGGCTGAGTTGGTCGATTGGTGTCTGGCCAGATCTGTTGCAGTAACCATACCTACAACCTTGTCGCCCCGCATCACAGGAAGATGGTGGACCCTCAATTTGGTCATAATCATCAACGCCTGGATGATCAGAGTCTCCTCCTGGACAGTTTCCAGATCGCTGGTCATGATACTGCTGACTGGGGCATCTGGTGAAAGTCCTGCCGCGACGCAGCGTTTGCGCAGATCGCGGTCTGTGATCATGCCAACCAGTTTCTCATCCTTCATCAGCATCATCGAAGAGATATTCTTTTCACTCATCACCATTGCTGTCTCACGAATGGTGCTGTCGACGTCTGCTGTGACAGGAGACTTGGTCAGTAGATCGGCAATCTCACCGGTCAGAACCTCCATTGTGTTATTGGCGCTGTTATCCTTCAGCATGCTGACAGCTTGCTTCAGACGATCCCGCATTGATTCACTGAAGTGTTGATCAAAGGAGGGTTCGGACTGTCGGAGTGTCCATAAATTGCTGCAAGACATTGCGTAGAGCAGGGTATCCTCAGTGGCGATACCTTGTTTGGCCCGACTGATATCTAGCAGTTGGCATTGGGTGGTATAGATTCCGCCCTCTGCCAGCTTTTCAACCAGGTTGTCGTCATCGTCGCGCAACTCAATAGCGCCACTGCGGACAATGTAGAGCTCACTCTTGGTTGCTCCCACAGGAGGAAATGCACTGCCTCGACGCAGGTAACGAATTTCAAGTTGTTTTGGAAGCAGATCGAGCTGCGCCTCAGTGAGTACGTCGAATGGTGGGCGTGCAGCCAGAAAGTCACGTATCTCGACCAGTTCGATTTCCATGCCTTTGACTCTATGTGATTATGAATATGGTTCAAAGAACATCAACGTATTGGGATAACAATATAACCTATTCTTAAGCCAATACGTTGAAATTCTTTCATAAGGCAAAAAGGCCCCGCCGAAGCGGGGCCACAATGCAGACTTGCTTTATTATTATTAATGATCGGTAGCAGTACCTGCACCCTTAGGTACACGAATATCCTCTACCAGATGCTGAATGTGATCTGGTGGTGGAGCCGTAACCTTGGATACGATTATGGCAACTGCAAAGTTGACCAGCGCACCCACAGCACCAAAGGCGTTTGGTGAAATACCGAGGAACCAGCTGGGACCCATGTCACCCAGGAATGAAGTGCCTGGTATGAACATGATGCCTTTGTGCTGGAACACATACAGCATGGTGACACCGATACCTGAGATCATGCCCCAGATTGCACCGGCACGGTTCATCTTCTTATAGAAGATGCCCATCATCAGCGCAGGGAAGATGGAGCTCGCGGCCAGACCAAAGGCGATAGCCACAGTACCAGCTGCGAAATCTGGTGGATGAAGACCGAAGTAACCCGCCATACCGATGGCGCCTGCCATTGCTATACGTCCAGCCATCAGCTCATTCTTCTCTGAGATATCGGGCATGAATACGCCCTTCAGGAGGTCATGTGAGATGGATGATGCGATAGCAAGCAACAGGCCAGCAGCTGTAGAGAGCGCCGCAGCAAGTCCACCGGCAACTACCAGTGCGATTACCCAGTTAGGTAACTTAGCGATTTCCGGGTTGGCCAGAACCATGATGTCACGGTCAACCTTGGTCATCTCGTTGCCTTTCCAACCCCAGGCTTCAGCCTTGGCAGAAAACTCAGCGTTTTTGTCGTTGTAGTACTGGATACGGCCGTCACCGTTCTTGTCTTCCCATTGGAGCAGACCGGTTTTCTCCCAGTTCAGCATCCATTGAGGGACATTCGCGATTTCAATATTGCCTTCGACAGATCCTACTTCACCAGTCTGAATGGTATTCATCAGGTTCAGACGAGCCATGGAACCAACTGCAGGTGCAGTGGTGTAGAGGATGGCAATGAAGACCAGTGCCCAACCAGCAGAAGAACGTGCGTCTTTTACCTTAGGTACAGTGAAGAAACGGATGATAACGTGAGGTAGACCCGCAGTACCGATCATCAGAGAGAGGGTATAGACAAACATGTTGAGTTTGCTGCCCATGACCTGAGTCGTGTACTCCTTAAAGCCCAGCTCGGTTACAACCTGATCGAGTCTGTCCAGCATGAACGTACCAGAGCCATCCGCCATAGTGCTGCCTATGCCCAACTGAGGAATAGGGTTACCGGTGATATTCAGGGAGACGAATACAGCAGGTACGGTATAGGCGAAGATCAATACACAGTACTGAGCGATCTGGGTATAGGTGATACCTTTCATGCCGCCCATTACTGCATAGATGAAGACGATACCCATGCCCATGTAGAGGCCGGTGTCATAGTCAGTCTCAAGGAAGCGGGAGAAAGCTACACCGATACCTTTCATCTGACCGATAACGTAGGTTACCGATGCCAGGATCAGGCAGATAACCGCCACGATTCTGGCAGTACGAGAGTAGTAGCGATCACCGATGAACTCAGGCACGGTGAACTTACCGAACTTACGCAGGTATGGCGCCAGCAGCAGTGCCAGAAGCACATAACCACCGGTCCAGCCCATAAGAAAGACGGAAGCGCCGTAACCGTTGAATGCGATCAGACCAGCCATTGAGATGAATGACGCGGCGGACATCCAGTCTGCGGCGGTGGCCATACCGTTTGCAACGGGATGGATGCCTCGGCCGGCAGCATAGAACTCGCCGGTTGTTGCGGCACGTGCCCAGAAGGCGATGCCGATGTAGAGGGTAAATGTAAAACCCACCACAATATAAGTTAATGTTTGCAGATCCATGGATCAGTTACCCCCGTTAATCCTCATGGACATCGAATTCGACATCCAGAGCGTTCATACGTTTTGTATATACATAGATCAGCACCAGAAAGGTATAGATAGAGCCGTTCTGCGCAAACCAGAAACCCAACCCTACACCACCGATTTTGATGGTATTGAGAGGCTCAACCAAAATGATGCCGAAAAGAAACGAGCAGGCAAACCAAATCACCAATAGAATGGATACCAGGCGAATATTGGCCTTCCAATACTGTTCAGCAGTTTTGTTCATGTCATGATCACTCCGCCGTAATTTATTCAAGTATTTATCATTTAAAGCATCTGGCTCCCTGGTCGACATCCTGTCAGAGCCTTCCTGCGCTCTTATATTTCCATTCGAGCAGGTTTTTCGGGGCAGACACCCACTTGTGTGTTACCGCAGAAAAAACGGGTTACACATCGCACTATTTTGTGGCGCAATGGTCTATAAAGTCAAATAAAACAATAAGTTAAGATGTGACCCTTTATGTTGCATGGCAGCATGAGTGTTACCGGACGTAACATTGTAGGGGCTAGGCGTTACCGATTGAATCGTGTTACGTTTCTATTGGTAAGAAATATTTTTTTTAGATGAATTCAGTTTCCAAGGATTCTTTAGCTCTCTTCCCTTGATAATGGATGACGGAATAGGCTTAGCAAAAAAAATGGTTACCTAATTGGTGGATCGCTTGGTTCGTTGTCTATAGGGTAATGATGCGTGACGGTTGGCCGCTTGCTGCCAACCTATTTAATTCAGGCTGATATGCATGCTTAAAAGTGTACTCGATTATTTTAATGCCCACCTGGTTCCAGTCTCTGGTGGTAATGAAGGGGATCTTGAGGCCCAGACCCGCTTAGCTGTAGCTGTGTTGCTGATAGAGATTGCGGAGTCCGATTTCGAGAAGGCAGCAGAGGAAAAAGCAGCCATACTGGAAGCCATTGAACAACAGTTTCAGCTTGATCCCAGTGAATCAAAGAGATTGATGCAACTCGCTGAGCAGGAGCATGCCCAGTCCACTGACTACTTTCAATTCACATCATTGATCAATAAAAGCTATTCTCAGGAGAAAAAAGTCAAGATTATCGAGGCCTTATGGCAAGTTGCTTATGCCGATCAACATCTACACCACTATGAAGAGCATGTCATAAGGCGACTGGCTGATCTGATCTATGTCTCACACAGTGATTTTCTGGCTGCAAAGCACCGGGTAATGGCTGAACGTGGTTGAAGTAATATTGGCGGATTGGTGACTCCCTTTCCTATTGCCTCCGATAGTTCATGGTATATTCCTCTTAGTGTTAACAGGCCCTAATATAACTACCCTGAAGATGTTTATACTATGTCAAACCTGAGTAAATCTGGTGGCCGGAAAGGTACTTCCTCCAATAAAGGTCGTTTGCTGATCGTGGATGACGAAACCCGTCATGCTGAGAGTCTTGCAACAATGGTGGAGAGTTGGGGGTATGATGTTGAAACTGCTTCTGATGGTGCCAAAGCTGCAGGTTTGCTGGTTACTCGTAACTTCGATTTAATCCTGCTTGATCTGCATATGCCTGTAGCTGATGGTTTTCAGGTTATGGATTTTGTTCGCAAGCGCCAGCTGTCAACCCGCATAATCACTATTTCAGGTGATCCCTCTCTTGATGATGCTATTCAATCCCTTAAAAAAGGGGCAGATCACTTTATCCGTAAACCGGTTACACCTGTGGATCTGTTGCAGGCAATCGATGAGAGTTTACGCAAGCAGGTCAAGGATGAGCAACTCGACCGGGTGAAGAAAAAGGCTGAGATTCAGTCCAGTCTTCATCGCATGATGTTCGACGTCGCTCCGAATATTCAATTTTTACTCGATACCAAAGGTAAATTTCGGATGGTGAATGGTGTTTTCACCAAGGTCACTGGCTACACCAAACAGGAGATTCTAGGTAAGCACTGGAGCGCCCTGGTGGAGGCCGATGAGGTAAAGCGTATGCACCATGTTTTCGAGGAGCGTCGCAGTAGTCCTGAGCGGTTCCCTGAGGTTGAGATGAGGTTACGCTGTAGCGAAAGTACAGAGGGTCAATCCGAGATGAAATCAAAAAGCATCCTGGTGGCCATGCAATCAAAAAGACTCTACTCCCGCAGTGGTGATAAAAGAGTCTTTTTTGGTACCTATGGTGTGGCTCGGGATATTACTCAATACAACAAACTTGAGGAGCTGAACAAGTATCAGGAGTTTCATGACAGCCTAACCGGCCTGCCAAACAGAGTGCTGTTCGATGACTACCTCAATTTCGCATTTACTCAGGCAAAGCAGGAGAGTGGCCTTTTAAGTTTGCTGAATATTGTGATTGTGGATCTCAAGCAGGTGAATGAATCATACGGTCATGGGGTAGGGGATACATATCTTCAGGCACTTGCGAGCAGGCTTAAGCAGCTGGTTCGTAAGGGTGATATCATCGCGCGGGTCGATGGCAGTGAGTTTGTTGTGCTGCTACCCTACATCAAACAGGATAAATCGGTAATCCACATCTCAGAGAAGATTCGGGTTGGCCTCAGCAAGCCTGTTGTGATCAATGGTCAAACTCTATCGCCTCAATTGAGTATTGGCACTTCAATCTATCCAAATGATGCAGAGAGTACCGAGGATCTCCTCCGTTTTGCTCAAACCAATCATGGTTTCAATACGCAGTCGAAACAGCGTCATCTCCTGCATAATTCGAACTGGATCAAGTTGATTAAATCCCAGTCCTGATAACCAGGGACTAACTCTTTTTCCCTTTCTTCTCTCGTGGTATCCCGAACCGCTGACGTCTTTCCCATAGGGCTTTTCGACTGATGCCCAGCTTTTTTGCCAGTTCGGTTTCAGTCATGTGTTCCTGATTATCCAACACGAAGTGACGAAAATAATCTTCCAGTGAGAGATTGTCACTACTATCCCCAATCCTGTTCTGTCCGGTACTGATATGGTGATCAATGGCCAGTAGTTCTGGTGTGATGTGCTCCTCTTCACAGAGAATGACGGCTCTTTCAATGGTATTGGCCAGCTCTCGTACATTGCCGGGCCAGTGGTAACGGCGAATCGCCTCAAGTGCACTGCGACTCAGAGAGAGGGAGGGGCGATTGAGCTGATTGCAGGACTTACTCAGCAGGTACATCGCAAGGGCCTTGATGTCGTTTCCCCTCTCTCGAAGTGGTGGCAGGGCCATTTCAACCACTCTCAAGCGAAAATATAGATCGCTACGAAAACTCTGCTGTTGTACCAGTTTGCGGACGTCCTGGTGGGTTGCTGCAATGATACGGATATCTGAGTGGCTTCGGTCACTCTCTTGTTGAGTTGAATAATCATCCCCTTGTAACACCCGCAACAGGCGTGCCTGCGCCGCCAGTGACAACTCTCCGACCTGATCCATGAAGAGGGTGCCACCTTGAGCCTTCCCCAACAGGCCAACCCGTTCGCTCTTCCGCTCATCTTGTTGACCGAAGAGCTCAGCTTCAACCTGATGTTCGGGAAGTGCAGCACAATTGAAGACGACAAAAGGGGATTGGCATCGATGGCTTCTTTCGTGCAGGGCTCTGG
Source organism: Candidatus Thiodiazotropha sp. AKIB8 (assembly GCF_058244675.1). NCBI lineage: Bacteria > Pseudomonadati > Pseudomonadota > Gammaproteobacteria > Chromatiales > Sedimenticolaceae > Candidatus Thiodiazotropha > Candidatus Thiodiazotropha sp. AKIB8. The sequence continues at coordinate 115,891 of NZ_JBSYOO010000035.1, forward strand.
CAACCAACTCCTTGCCTGTGCCTGATTCGCCAAGGATGAGTACTGTGGCATCGGTTGGCGCTACTTTATCGATGCGCCGGAATACATCGACCATTGCCGGGCACTCTCCTATCATGCCCCGTACAGGGTAGCTCTTTTCAACTTCAGATTTGAGCACTTCCTGCTGCCGAAGTTGACGGTCCTGTTGAATGACGCGCTCCACCACCATCAGCATCTCATCGTGATCGAAGGGTTTGGCGATATAGTCTATAGCGCCCAGTTTCATAGCATCGACAGCAGAGCGGATACTGGCATAGCTGGTCATGATCAAAACCGGTGTAGGGGCTGCGATGTCGATTATTGTGGTGCCAGGATCCCCAGGAAGGCGAACGTCGCTGATGATCAGGTCGAAGTTTTTCAGGGGTAGCTGCTTCGCTTCTTCAACTGATCCTGCCTCGCTGACATTATAATCATTGCGCTCCAACAACCGTTTTACTGCACGTCGGATAACCGTTTCATCTTCAATGATCAATATATGCTTCATGGTGTGATCCAGGGCCAGTTGATGTTATTTATGCGTTTTCACTATGATAAATTTTCGGTAGATCCATCATCACCCGTGTTCCCTGATCTTTTTCGGAATCAATTGTGATGGCTCCTTTATGGTCGGAGATGATCTTATAGGCAATAGCCAAACCAAGGCCGGTTCCTTCCCCTGGTGGTTTGGTTGTGAAGAAGGGTTCAAAAAGATAGCCCAGGTTCTCTTCTGATATGCCTTCACCTTGATCAATGATCTCAATTCTGGCCAGATCTCCAATCTCACTGACCCTGATCATGACTTGATCTCCAGGTGATGAGGCATGACAGGCATTGGTCAGCACATTGACTAAAACTTGCGAGATTCCTTGGCGATCCCCTTCAATTGTCAACTCTGAAGTGCAGTCATTTTTAAAACGAATCTGGCGTCCGTGATGGGTCAGTTTGACCAGGCGAATCGCCTCGTCCACTACCTCCTGGACTGAGAAAAGCTGAGTATTGGCACCAATGCCACCGCTACGGCTGAAGTTCATCAGGGTTTTAACAATGGCAGTAATCCGTTGGGTCTGATTGAGTATCTCCTCGATACTCTCCTTGATTATATTTGGATCATCTTCATGGCGAAGGTTCTGTGCTAATGAGGCGATACCGGTTACCGGGTTCCCGATCTCATGGGCTACGCCGGCAGCTAATCGACCAATCGAAGCGAGCCGCTCACTGTGAGCCAGTTCAGCCTCCAGTGTCTCCAGGTCGGTCAGATCCTCCATCAGCATGACTTGGCTTGTGCGAGCCTCTTCCACTGGGTGATCAACCGGCATCGGGGCAGGTATTGCTGCTTTATGCAGGTTGAACCAACGACTCTTTGTTTCGTGTGTAATTTCGAGATGATGAATATGCTCATCAGTGGCTTTCGCAAAGCCAGCTAGCAGATGTCCCCAGGGCTCAGGTAGGCGATGTAGTGAAACACCTATTGCATCTCGTGCATGGACTCCGGTCATTACCTCCATTGCCAGATTCCAGATAGTCACCATGCGCAGCCGGTCTATCGTACAGACACCCAGGGGGAGATCGAGGAGAATCTGTCGATGATAGCGGCGCAGATTATCCAGATCTGCACTCAGGCCACGGAGACGAGAACGGGAGTGTTCCAGCTGATCTTCGATAAAGCGCATCGAATCAGCCAATGCGGTTTGGGTATGTATATCAAGCTGCAACCTTCGGTTGATGATCATATGGGCGAGCTGAGGCCCAAGCAGACCGGAAAGATTGCGCTCAATCCGTTCACGCAGTCGTCGTAACTGTGAAGGTCGTGTTTCTGAATGGGCAAGACTAAGATCTCTCAGAGCCTGCTCCACCTCTCTGTGTGCAGCTTCGTGCCCCAGCATTTGTGCCAGCTGCTTTGTGAACTGGGCAGTTGAACCGACACTGACCATGCCCCCCATGGGTACCAGAGATTCACTACAACAGGCACTGGCAGCCTCTTTTTCACCGATACTCTGAGTACTGATCAGTGAGCCAAATACAAACAGAAGTGTATTCAGCGAAAGTGACCAGAAGGTGGCGAACTCCCATTGATCCATGCCCGATGCCAGCCTTAAACCCGGGATATCAAATTCTGTTCGGATAAAGCCTGAGTTTTCCAGTAGAGGAAGCAGTAGTGTTGCAGACCAGATGGCAATACCAGCGAGCAAACCTATGATGAATCCAAATCGTGTGGCACGACGCCAGTAGAGTAGTCCGACTACTCCAGGTAGAAATTGGGCTACAGCTACGAATGAAATCAGACCAAGTTGAACCAGGCTATCATGCTTTTCCAGTAGTATGTAAAAACCGTACCCGGCCATGATGATCAGTGCGATCAATAATCGCCGTCCCAACAACAGCCATCGATATAGATTAACCGCTGGATCGGGAAAGTTTGTAGGCAGCAGAATGTGGTTCAGGGTCATTGATGAGAGTGCCAGGGTGGTGATGATCATCATTGCACTGGCAGAAGAGACACCACCGATAAAAGCAAGCACAGGCAACCAGCTAGGGCCTCTCTCAAGACTGATACCCAGGGCGAAGAAGTCAGGATGGATGGGTAGTTCAATAGCTACTCCAGCCCATAGTATGATCGGGATGGGCAGGTTGATCAGCAGCAGAAAAAGGGGAAATGCCCAGCTGGCTGTACGTAAGGCCTTGGGTTCCAGGTTTTCTGTGAACAGCATGTGGAATTGGCGTGGCAGAAGGAAGGCCGCTGCGAAGGCCAACAATATGAGTGTTGCCCAGGGACCCTCTCTTACTGGAGCATAGAGTTTCTCAAGTGCTTCAGGGTGCTCAGCCAGCCACTGTTCTAAACCACCGAAACCACCAAAAACGCCAAACAGTGCAGTCAAACCGATAACAAGCATTGCAACCAGCTTAACTATTGATTCAAAGGCGATCGCCAATACCAAGCCACGATGCTTCTCTCGACTGGTGCTGTGCCGGGCACCGAACAGAATAGCGAACACCACCAGTGTGGCACAGAAAATAAATGCAAGTATGCGCGGGGCGACTGTTTGGCTTGCGACTTGAAGAGAGTCGGTGACGGCTCTTATCTGTAATGCAATATAGGGTAAGGTGCCAAGCAGCATGAAGAGTGTGACCAGAATACCAGCGAGCTGACTTCGGTAGCGGAATGCAAATAGGTCTGCCAGTGAAGTGAGTTGGTACTCGCGAGTCAGTCTGAGTATCGGTTGAAACAGAATTGGCGTCAGCGCAAATGCCAGGGTAACGCCAAGATAGATGGTTAGAAACAGGTAACCCTGGGTTTGGGCAAAGCTAACGCTACCGTAATAAGTCCAGGAGGTCGCATAGACACCGAGCGAGAGGACATAGATGCTCGGATGTCGGATAAAACGTTCAGGAATCCGTCCACTGTCTGCAGCAAAGGCAATAAGAAACAGTATTGCCAGATAGAGAAAACTGATGCCAAAGAGTAGCCAGAGATCATGATTCATGGTGTCGATGATTCACCCAGGCGATGAATAGGATGACACCAAACCAAAGCAGATAGGGTAGGTACCAGTGGTGGCCAGGGGAGGTCCACCACACCATAACCGGTGTGGAGAAGAGCAACAGGATAAGAAGGACGAGGGCTAAAGTCCTGTCTATTTGTCGGTCAGGTGGTTGCGAATCTGGCATCTGAGAAGCGTAGCAGTTGTTACCTAAGGTAACAACCGTTGCATTCAAAGAGCTTGCGGATTTTTAAATGGATTGCAAAGAGACACCTCTTTAAAGGTGTCTCTCAGGTCAATTACTTTTTAACACTGGCGACCATTTCATGCAGTTTGGCCGACAGTTCTGTGGGTTCGAATTTGGGCACATAGGCATCTGCGCCTACGCCCTTACCCAGAGCCATATTGGCATCTGCAGAGAGTGACGAGTGCATGATGATTGGTATGTCACTGAAACGTGCATCATCTTTGATTTTCTTGGTCAACACATAGCCATCCATTTCTGGCATCTCTACATCGGTCAGAATAATCTGCACGAAATCGCTCGCTTTGTGGTCTGTCGCGTCAGCCCGATCAGCGATCTCCTTGAGTTTGCTCCAGGCTTCGGCACCATTGGAGGTGCTGATATATTTCATGCCCATATGGTCGAGGGTGCGAATAATCTGGTCTCGAGCCACGGCTGAATCGTCTGCAAAGAGTAGGGTAACATCGTTATCTTCGACCCGTGTGATGCCATCGAAAATATCTGAGCCCTGGCCAAAACCAGAGGTTTGGCTCAGTACCATCTCCACATCCATGATCATAACCAGGCGCTTGTCCTTCAGTTCAGTTACAGCAGTCACCAGTCCGCCGTGCTGTTGCGCCATCATCGGTGGGGGAACTTTGACGTCTTCCCAGGCAAGACGCTCGATAGTATCCACAGCATGTACAAGAAAACCTTGTACATTTTTGTTGTATTCGGTAACGATCAGAATGCTGGGCTTCTCCTCTGTCTGAACGCCACAGAAATCGGGAAGATTGATTACCGGAATCATATTGCCTCGTAGGCTCACCATCCCCTCAACAGAGGCAGGCATGTCCGGAGCATGGGTAATTTCAGGTACCAGCATGACCTCTCGAACTTTGAAAACGTTGACCCCATAGGTCTCTTCGCGGCCAGTTCTGACATCCTTTCCAAGGCTGAAAAGGAGAACCTCTAAGCGATTGGTGCCCGCCAAGCGAGTACGGTCATCTACAGATTTAATAAAATTGGACATTTTTTAGTTACCAAAATTAGTCGCATTACAGGACGGTGGGCGTTTCGACTGCATCGTAAGTAGTCGCCCCGACTGATGTTTGTAGCGGTCGATTTTATGAAATCTTTAGAAGATCACATTTAGATTTTAGTGCTTTTTCCTTGTCTTGCGTGGTGTAGCAACAGATCAACTGCTGAAGTCACGACTTCTACTAGTCAGTCAGATGTTTTTAGTTAAAAACAGCAGATAAACCACTGGAAAAAGGCTATCTTTTACTCCAAGATTGATTAAAGGAAGCTCTGATTATGTCGTGGATCGACATCTTGCCACCAAGATCTGTTCGGTCCAGACATAATCAGAGCTTCCTGAATATAGCCGCTCGGCAATATCCGGGCCTCGAAATGAACGATGGTTTTTGAGGCTCTTCAATGCTGTGATCCGGTTTTGAGACATTAGAGGAGAAAACGAGTGAATCCGGAAAAGGTCCTGTTTGGTTTTTTTATTGTGCTTGCCCTGACGCTCAATTTCGGTTTTTTTGTCGGCGAACTGGATAATCCTGATCACCACCACGTGTATGAACTGTTTGCGGTTATTGTGGTGAACCTGGTAGCTACAGTATTGAAATTTGGTGACCGCACCCAGATGGGGGCAGTGTTACTGGCGACCAGCCTGGTGGCACTATTACAGCTGTTTGCGGCAGCATTGGTTTGGACTGTGGCTGTGCATGTTACCGAGACCGGGCTGACCACAGTTACTATGGCCAGTATTGTTTCACTCTCTGGCGGGGCGATGCTAGCTAATGTTGTCTCAGTGATTCTGCTGATCATCGAAACGGTTATGTTGCGTCGCTGAAGCGACCAGACAAAGACTCGATGAACAATATTATCTTCCTCATTTTTCGGCGTATGCGAGCGCCGCTTTTGACCTTGGTACTGGCCTACTCAATCGCCATGCTTGGGTTGGTTCTGATTCCTGGTGAGGATGCAGATGGTAATGTCTGGCATATGGATTTTTTCCATGCTTTCTATTTTGTCAGCTTCATGTCGAGCACTATTGGATTTGGTGAGCTGCCTTACCCATTCACAGCAGGGCAGCGTTTGTGGGTCAGTTTTTCAATCTTCTTTACGGTGGTTGTCTGGCTCTACTCAATTGGTACTGTATTGGCTTTACTCAAGGATGAGACCTTTCAAAGAGCATTAACTGAGAGGCGATTTGCTCGAAAAATCAGCAGATTGAGAGAGTCATTTTACCTGGTTTGTGGTTATGGACAGACGGGTGAGGCACTGGTCAAAGCGCTAACAGAGCGTAGCCAGCATGCGGTGGTGATTGATGTTCTTCAAGAGCGGGTAAATCTACTCAAATTGGAGAATCTGCGAGAGTATGTACCCGGTTTATCTGCAGATGCTCGCTTACCTGCTCATTTGGTGGAAGCAGGTCTGTTGCACCCGCTCTGTGAGGGGGTGGTGGCATTGACCAACTCCAATGAAACCAATCTCAAGATAGCCATCACTTCCAAGTTACTGCACCCTGATATCGACGTGATATGCCGGGCAGATTCCCATGATATCGAAAAGAATATGGCCTCTTTCGGGACCGATTACATCATTGATCCCTTTGATGCATTTGCCCTCTATCTGGCTACAGCCGTTCAGGCACCCTGTCTTAGTCTGCTGCAGGATTGGTTGTCTCTGGGTAAGAGAGATATGCTCAGTGAGCCTGTTCATCCCCCCAGAAAAGGGCTGTGGGTGATTTGCGGTTACGGCAGGTTCGGTAAGGCGGTATACGATAAGCTGGTGAAGGAAGATTTTGAGGTTGTAGTGATTGAGGCTGAGCCGGATATTACTGGTAGCCCTCACTCCCCAATGGTGGTTGGGCGTGGCACCGAGGCGGATACCTTGCTTGAAGCAAGCGTTGATCGAGCCGTAGGTCTGGTGGCGGGAACTGATAACGACGCCAATAACCTATCCATAATCATGACAGCCCGGGGATTGAATGCAGACCTGTTTGTCATCCTGCGCCAGAATCGCAAGCATAATGATCCGGTGATTCAGGCCGTTGGTGCGGATATGGTGATGCTGCCCAGTGAAATCATTGCTAATCGGATACGGGTATTATTGGGTGCACCTATGCAACATCAGTTCGTCACGATGGTGATGCACCAGGATGATGAATGGGCCTGTCAGCTGATCAGTCGTATTTCTGCCTTGGTGTCTGATCACGCCCCGGATGTATGGGAAGTAGCATTTGCGGAGCATGATACCCATGCCGTGTGCCAATATGTGCGTGAGGGGCGTAATCTCACATTGGGTGAGTTGATCAGAGACCCCAGGAACAGGGAAAAAATGTTGCCTTGTATTCCCCTGATGTTATTGAGGCATAATGAGTATAGTCTGTTGCCTGAAGAGGACCTGATTGTTCAAAAGGATGATCGGTTGCTATTCTGCGGAAAGGTGTCAGCAAGAAATCGCATGGAGTGGACACTGCAAAATGAGAACGCGCTGAACTATATTCTAACTGGGGAGACCAGTCCGCAGGGCTGGGTCTGGCGCCAATTAAGAAAAAGAGAGGTGACATGAGCCCACTATTGGAAAAACTTCACCGAGACCACGTAAATCTCGCTCGACTGCTTGATCTGCTATCTACTGAGCTCGATGCCCTGGCAGCAGGCCATGAATCCAATTTCGATTTGAAAATCGAGATGGTGGATTATATCGAACACTATGCTGAGAAAGTGCATCATCCCACTGAAGATCAAATCAACAGTGTCGCCTTCAAAAAGAGATCAATGGAGCCCCACGCTGCACTTTATGAGCGAATCTGCCGCGAACATGTCAGCCTGTTAGGATTGGCCAATCGCTTTCGAACCACATTGGAGGGTGCCATGCAGGGCGCGGTGTTGTTGCGTGATGAGGTCGAGACTCAAGGGCGGGAGTTTGTTGCGCTGCAGCGCCAGCATATTGATATTGAAGAGGAAGAGGTCTTTCCGCTGGTTGATCAGGCGTTGAATGAAAAAGAGTGGAAAAAGCTGGAAGAAGAAGTTACCCATGGTGACGACCCGGTCTTTCACCGCCAGGACTACAATCGATTTCGCAGTCTGATCGATTATCTCAAGTCCCATGAAGATGAGTAGCTCGATCGAAATCGTCCTGCTGAGGCATTTCATTGTTTCAACTCAATAGCAGCATTACTATCCCCAAGGGTGTGGCCAGGCCACACTTGGTTGGAAATATAAGTGAATTGCAACTACTCACAATACAACATCAAACCTCTTCAAAGCCTCCCTTGTGAGGGCGGTGCTAAAGGCAAAAGTGACTTCTCCTCAAAATAGGCACTTTGCCCAATACCCAAATTTACCCCACTGCCCGCCAGGTTTGAGTAAAGGATCGAAACAGGTTGGCCGATAGCCTTTTCAGATGCCTCTCTACAGCGGTAGAGATTAAGCTCAATTTTTAGTCTATGTCGGTTTGGTGATGACTGGTTATCTGCAAAAAAGTAAGTTCAACTTCCTAATATATAGTTTCGTCGTCATGCTTTGGCTGCCAAGAGTCACTCTGTTTGGGGCCACCCAGCTTGAATCTCAGATCTATATGGCGGGCATGCACGAGTCAGAGTGGATATTTGCCGGATCTGACATCAGCTGCGAATTGCGTCATCAAATACCCCAATTTGGTCAAGCAATTTTCCGCCGCATTGCGGGAGATGATCTCAACTTCCGAATTAATAGCTTCCAGCCTATACCGGAGAGGCTGGAAGGCGTTTTGCGGGAGGTGTCACCCTCCTGGGAACATCAGCCACCCGATGAGTTGCAGCAACATATGAAGATCAACTCGGGTATGCAGCCAGTTCGGCTTGGACGAAAACCGGCTGGATGGCTGCTCACATCCCTCTCTAAAGGGCAGGTTGGCAGTTTTGACTTCCTCGATTGGGACGATAGTCGCAGAGAGGTCAACGTGCGTCTCTCTCCCGTTCAATTCCAAAAACCATATCGGCAGTTCAAGCAGTGTCTAAGTCAGCTCTCAAGTGAGGGTTTTGAATCATTTCAACACTCGACAGTCTTTTTTCCATTGGACATTCATAAGCTTGATAAACAGGCCAAACAGAGATTGGATCGCTTGATTAAATATATCCAAGCTGATGAAAGGCTGGCTGGAATCATGATTTCGGGTCATGCTGATGACCAGGGAACTCGTCGCTATAACAAGCGATTGTCAGCCAGAAGGGCTAAGAGTGTCTCCAGCTACCTGATTTCGAAGGGTATCGAAGCCGGATTGATAAAACAGCGTCATTATGGTGAATCAAGACCGGCAATAGCGAAACGTACTGAACAAGCCAGGGCGGCAAATCGTCGGGCAAATATCAGTCTGTCCCGGCGGGGCAGTTAAAACTAAAAAAATCAGTTGACCGCTCCATTCGAATAGCAGGCTATTCCAAGTAGTTGTTTGCTGTGCTGGAGCGACCCTTGCCCTGCATCACCACAAACGTACACATCACGCGGCCCAACTGATCTTTTAGGTTAAAGGGCTTTGATCGCTTTTCTCATATTATTTTTCATCTTAGTAGGGCCCCGCTCTACAGCAGACAAAGGGATCAAAAAAACAAACCAGGATGGTTAACCTGGGACGAATTTTTTCAATAGTCTTGCTTGCTGAGCAGCTAACCCTGAATCTCTGAGCCGGGATTAGGTCTCTTTATGGCTTTAACGTTACATCTTGACTAGAATGTTTTTTATGTGCTTATGCGAGCATAGAAAATATTAATAAATTGGCTTCTCAGGATCACATCGTGATGGTTTCAATTCCGAGGCCTGAACCGGCTTGATTGTGAATATTGCTCACAGAGAAATTTTTACTTCTCGCGGAATTCTGATCTGCCAGGACACCAACAAATAATAATTGATGAGGAGATGATTCATGGCACGAGTTGCACTTGTTACAGGAGGCACCCGAGGCATTGGTGAGGCGATAAGTCTGGCGTTGAAAGAGGCTGGTTATAGTGTCGCAGCCAACTACGGCGGAAATCAGCAGGCAGCAGATGCATTTACACAGGCAAACGGAATACCAAGTTATCAATTTGATGTCAGTGATTATGAGGCTGTCAAAGCGGGCATCGCCAAGATTGAGGAAGATCTAGGCCCGATAGAGATACTGGTCAATAACGCCGGTATCACCCGAGACAGCACTATGCATAAGATGACTTTTGAAAACTGGGATAAAGTTATCCAGACAAATCTCGCCTCCTGCTTCAATAGCTGTAATGCTGTGATCAACGGCATGCGCGAACGAGGCTTTGGCCGTATTGTCAATATTGGTTCGGTAAATGGTCAGGCCGGTCAATACGGACAGGTAAACTACGCTGCAGCAAAATCGGGCATACATGGGTTTACCAAGGCGCTTGCTCAAGAAGGTGCAGCTAAGGGGATTACGGTCAACGCAGTTGCTCCCGGTTATGTATCTACTGATATGGTGCGCGCCGTACCGGAAGCTGTGTTGGAAAAAATTATCAAGACAATTCCTGTTGGACGATTGGGTGAACCTGAGGATATCGCTCGTACTGTTCTATTCCTGATTGCTGATGAGGCCAGCTTTATAACCGGTTCGACGCTCTCAGTGAATGGCGGTCAGCATATGTATTGATTGCAGTATTACCTGCAGCTATCTGCTTTTGCCAGGTTAATACTGGCTTTAAAAATGTATGAGTCACAGATCAATGCCATCGTAGGTTGGATGACAGATGTCACGCAGATGATGAAGATTGTGGCTGAAGAGTTGAACAAGAATGCCCTTAAAATAAGTCAGGTGGACGATTTCACTGCAGTGGGGGCAACAGGGCCGATTCGATTGGTGTTAACAGGCCCTTGGGGCTTTCGTATAGATGGTGGGCGCAACAGGGATCGAACCTGTGACCTCTGCAATGTGACTGCAGCGCTCTCCCAGCTGAGCTATGCGCCCTGATCAGGTGAAGGCGCATTCTAGTTAGGTACCTGGATCAGGTCAATTGATTGGATTTGTGACTATTTCCGAATTGAATGCCATTACCAGCTTCCGAAACAGTCCGGGTCTGATAGAATTCCAGGTTTGCTCTTAACTGGATGTAATTACCAGACTATGACTGTCCGTACCCGATTTGCTCCCAGCCCCACCGGCTATCTTCATGTGGGCGGTGCCCGCACGGCCCTGTTTTCCTGGCTCTACGCCCGCAAGCATGGCGGTAAATTTGTTTTGCGTATCGAAGATACAGACCTGGAACGTTCAACAGCAGAGTCTGTGAATGCGATCCTGGAGGGGATGACCTGGCTTGGTCTCGAATATGATGAGGGGCCGTTTTACCAGACCAAGCGCTTTGACCGTTACCATGAAGTAATCGACGATCTTCTCGCCCGGGGCCTGGCATATCGCTGTAACTGCAGCCGGGAGCGCCTGGATAATTTAAGAGAAGAGGCGATGAGTCGTAAGGAGAAACCTCGTTATGATGGCCATTGCCGGAATCATGAGGTAAGCCCCGATGAGCCTCATGTGATCCGTTTCCGCAATCCTGACACAGGTGTGGTGCTGGTCGATGACCTGATTCGAGGCCGGGTCAGCTTCAATAATGAGGAGTTGGATGATCTGATCATTCGACGTACTGATGGCTCTCCCACCTATAACCTGACCGTGGTGGTTGATGATCTCGACATGCAGATCAGTCATGTGATTCGAGGAGATGACCATCTCAACAACACACCCAGGCAGATCAATATTCTGCGGGCATTGAACGCAGAACCACCAATTTATGGCCATGTCCCAATGATACTCGGGGATGATGGCGCAAGATTGTCAAAACGCCATGGGGCAGTGAGTGTGATGCAGTATCGACAGGAAGGCTTTCTTCCCGAGGCTCTACTCAACTATCTGGTGCGATTGGGTTGGTCCCATGGTGATCAAGAGATCTTTTCCATCGATGAGATGATCGAGTTGTTTGATATCGATGCCGTCAACAAGGCTGCATCCAGCTTCAACACCGATAAACTATTATGGTTGAATCAACACTACATCAAACAGGATGATCCGAAACGTATCGCACATCTGCTCAGTCCTCATATGGGGGATCTGGGTATAGATCCAGCTGTGGGTGCAGATCTGACGAAGGTTGCTGAAGCTCATCAGGAGAGGGCCAGGACGCTCGTGGAGATGGCAGAGATGAGTGCGTTCTGCTACCAAGACTATGAAGAGTTCGAAGAGAAAGCGGCCAAGAAGCATCTGCGTGGCGTGGCCAGAGAGCCACTGGAAAAGATGCGTGAGGCACTTTCCGTATTGGATGATTGGCGTGAGGAGACTCTACACAGTGTTGTGGAACAGGTGTCTGCCGCTCTGGAATTGAAGATGGGAAAGGTTGCTCAACCATTACGGGTAGCGGTGGTTGGACGGGCAGCATCACCGGGTATAGATACAACACTATATTTGGTTGGAAAAGAGGCCTGCTTGCGACGAATCGACAAAGCACTTGACTATATTACGCAGCGAGAAGCTGCTGCGGGTTAATGCTAACCAGGCCATAAGTATCATTTCTGTACACTATTACAAGAAGCCAACATTATGAGCGAAACGGATCACAGCAACAGCGCTACAACGAATTTTATTCGACAGATCATCGAGCAGGATCTCAAGCAAGGAAAAAACGATGGGCGGGTGCACACTCGCTTTCCTCCTGAGCCGAACGGTTATCTGCACATCGGTCATGCCAAATCGATAGTACTCAATTTTGGGGTCGCTCAGGACTATAGCGGTCTGTGCAATCTTCGCTTTGATGATACCAACCCCCATAAAGAGAATATGGAGTTCGTCAAAAGCATCCAAGAGGATGTACGCTGGCTCGGATACGATTGGCAGGAGAGACTGTTTTACGCCTCAGACTATTTTCAGCAGCTCTACGATTTTGCAGTGGAGCTGATCAAGGCAGGTAAAGCCTTTGTCTGTGATCTGGATGGGGAGGAGATGCGCGCCTATCGGGGCACATTGACCGAGCCAGGTCGGGAAAGTCCCTATCGTGATCGCTCAGTTGAGGAGAATCTCGATCTGTTTGCGCGCATGAAAGCCGGTGAGTTTGCGGATGGTGAACGTGTACTCAGAGCCAAGATCGACATAGCTTCGCCGAATATGAATATGCGTGATCCCACCCTCTACCGCATTCGTCATGGCGTGATTCACCACCAGACAGGTGAAGCCTGGTGTATCTACCCAATGTATGACTACACCCATCCTGTATCTGATGCGCTTGAGGGTATTACTCACTCGCTCTGTACATTGGAGTTTGAGGATCATCGCCCTTTATACGACTGGGTGCTGGATAACATCACCATTCCCTCTCATCCCCAGCAAATCGAGTTTTCCCGACTCAATCTTGAATATACCGTGTTGAGTAAACGAAAGCTGACCCAGCTGGTGGATGAAGGCTTTGTTGAAGGCTGGGACGATCCACGCATGCCCACGGTTGCAGGCTTGAAACGACGGGGATTCACTGCGGCTTCCATTCGTGAGTTCTGCCATCGTATCGGTATCACCAAATCTGATGGTCTGGTAGAGATTGGCATGCTGGAAAACTGCATCCGTGAGGATCTTGATACCAATGCGCCTCGCCGTATGGCGGTTATGCATCCACTGAAGCTGGTTATCGAAAACTATCCAGAGGATGGTGAAGAGTTACTCGATGCACCCAACCACCCTAAAGATGAATCTATGGGGATACGTCAGGTTCCGTTCAGCAGAGAGATCGTTATCGATCAGGCTGATTTCAGGGAGCAGGCGAATAAAAAGTTCAAGCGCCTGGTCTCCGGTGGAGAGGTGCGGCTGCGAAATGCCTACGTGATCAAGTGTGAAGAGGTGGTGAAAAACAATCAGGGTGAGATTGTTGAGCTACGCTGTAGCTACGATCCAGATACCCTGGGGAAAAACCCAGAGGGGCGTAAGGTTCGAGGTGTTATACACTGGGTTTCGATGCGTCACGGAGAGAAAGGGGAGGTTCGCCTCTACGATCGACTCTTCAAACAGGCAAACGCTGATAAAGTGGAAGAGGGTGGTCACTTTACCGATAACCTCAATCCTGACTCTTTGCGCACACTGACAGATTGCTATTTCGAGCCGACGCTGGCTGAGGCTGAAGTTGGCCAAGCCTATCAATTTGAAAGAGAGGGCTACTTTATTCTCGATAGCACTGAAGCCGGTAGGGTACCAAAAGTATTTAATCGAGTTATTACCCTGAGAGATTCCTGGGCTAAAATTGAGAAGACAGGTAGCTAGTGTGGTGCGTCATACTAGTAGATTCTGTATCACAAATCCCAACAAAGTCATTGGATTAGGCATAACAGGACTAAAGTGAAACAGGTAAAAAATCAGTGGACAAGCGGGGAATTATCCCCTAATATGCCCGGCTTTCTGGGGCCATAGCTCAGCTGGGAGAGCGCAACACTGGCAGTGTTGAGGTCGGCGGTTCGATCCCGCCTGGCTCCACCAGATGCAATAAGGTCACGCCCGGACTTGATCCGGGCGCTCTTTTTCTGGGTTCTGCTGGCCTATGTTCAATAGAATGAACGCCATGTCTCGATCGCCCAATGGGGTAGCGGTATGCTCTGGATCGATATACTGATCATCGCAATTATTGCGCTCTCTGCTGTAATTAGCCTCATACGGGGTTTTATGCAGGAGGCACTCTCACTCGCAACCTGGATTGCGGCATTTACACTCGCCTGGTTATTCTTTCGTACCCTCTCAGTTGAGTTGATACCTTGGATCGACGTGCCCTCGATACGCCTTGGTGTCTCTTTCGGACTGATTCTGATCGGTGTATTGATTATTGGCGCCGTTATCAATCATTTCATGAAAGTACTGGTCGACACGACCGGATTGAGTGGTACCGATCGTCTGATCGGCATCTTTTTTGGGGTGGCGCGGGGCGCGGTAATCGTTGCAATTCTGGTCCTACTGGCCGGGTTGACCCCCTTTCCGAACGATCCTTGGTGGCATGAATCACGCCTGATACCCTATTTTCAGGAGATGGCGCTCTGGCTAAAGAGTTATTTGCCCAGTGATATTGCTGCAAACTTCGGCTACTAATCGACATGGAGAGGTCTTAATGTGTGGTTTGGGATACCCTGTCTGTCTGGGTCATCAGTTGATGGCCTGGTATGTAACTAGTCCCATACAGATCCTGGAGAACTGAACATGTGCGGTATCGTGGGTATTGTCGGTAAATCACCGGTCAACCAATCGCTCTATGATGCTTTGTTGGTGTTACAACACAGAGGTCAGGATGCTGCAGGTATCGTGACCTGTGAAAAGGGCAAATTATATTTGCGCAAGGCAAACGGATTGGCTCGAGATGTCTTTCACACGCGCCATATGATGCGTTTGAAAGGTACTATAGGCATAGGGCATGCCCGTTATCCAACAGCTGGTTGCGCATCATCGGCTGAAGCTCAACCCTTCTATGTCAATTCACCCTATGGCATTACCCTGGCGCACAATGGCAACCTCACCAATGCGAAAGAGTTGACTCGGGATCTGTTCGTCGAGGATCTGCGACATATTAACACCTCATCCGACTCGGAGATCCTGCTCAATATATTTGCCCATGAGCTGCAGATGCAGAATAAACTACGCATTGCACCTGAAGATATCTTCAAGGCAGTGGCAGGAGTGCATCGACGCTGCCGGGGTGGATATGCTGCGGTTGCTATGATTCCTGGTGTGGGATTGATCGGTTTTCGTGATCCTTATGCCATACGTCCGATAGTTTACGGTAAACGTGAGACCGATAAGGGCACAGAATATATGATCGCTTCCGAGAGTGTTGCTTTGAATGCCCTTGGATTCCAGCGGGTCCGGGATTTGGAGCCGGGTGAGGCGATATTCATCAGTAAAGAGGGGCAGTTCCATGCTCAACAGTGTGCCGCTAACCCAGTAAAATCACCCTGCATATTCGAATTTGTCTATTTTGCACGTCCAGACTCGATCATCGACAATGTATTTGTGCATAAAGCCCGATCCAGAATGGGCAAGAAGCTGGCAAAGAAGATCCAGCGGGAGTGGCCTGACCACGATGTGGATGTGGTGATACCAATCCCCGATACCAGCCGCACCGCGGCATTGACCCTGGCTAATGAATTGAAAATCCGCTACACAGAGGGTTTTATAAAAAACCGTTATATCGGGCGAACCTTTATTATGCCTGGGCAGACGGTTAGAAAAAAATCAGTAAGACAGAAACTGAATGCCATCGATTTGGAGTTCAAGGGTAAGAATGTACTGCTGGTTGATGATTCAGTAGTACGTGGAACTACTTCTCAACAGATTGTTCAGATGGCTCGTGAGGCTGGTGCAAAGCGAGTCTATTTCGCTTCCGCTGCACCACCTGTGATCTATCCGAATGTGTATGGCATCGATATGCCATCAGCGAGTGAACTGGTCGCTCATGATCGCACCGTCGGAGAGGTTCAGGAGATTATTGGTGCCGATCGCATGATCTACCAGGATCTGCAAGATTTGATTGATGCGGTTTTAAAGAAAGGTAAAACAGACATCGAGCGTTTTGATACCTCAGTCTTCAATGGCGATTATGTAACTGGTGATGTCAGCGAAACCTATCTTGAGCAACTCGAACTGCTGCGCAACGATGGTGCCAAAAAGCAGAATGAAATTGCAGATAAATCTATTTTGGATCTACATAACGACAGTTGAAGATTGATTGCTCGATAGTGATTCTGATGATGTACGTGGTCGCCTGGTCAGTTAAGACCATCAAAAAGGATCAGTTGTACTGGGGTATAGAGTTATGGATTCGATCGAAATAGCGCGCTCGATAGATCAGTCTTGGATGATCTCCATCAGAAAACCCAGAGCGTGTATGCAACACGTTATTACAGATCAGCCCCTGGCCCGCTGTTAGTTTGCCTCGGAAGTGCCACTCGGATGGAGTATGAAGAGTTGACTTCAGATAACTTAAGGCTTCATTTAGTACTGGGTCATCGCGCCATGCAATGCTGCGACTTCTATCTGTATAGCGCATGTGCAAATGACCGTCAGGATATATCGCGAATACCGGTCCTGAGCGTGCGGGTCTGATCTCCTCCCCATCCACCACATTTGCAGGTATTGTCATGGCTTCCGGGTGCATTAAGGCACGGATATAATCCGGGTTTTCATCCATGATGCGAATAAATGCAATCTCGTGATCGAGAAGGTCATTTTCACCACCCTCTTCAGCTGGTTGCACACAATGCAGCAGCAGGCCGTGAATCTGATGCTCAAGGTCATTGTAATAACCATCGGTATGCCAGGCGATCGGGCGATTGGAGTAGGGTATGTAACCTTGCCTTAAGGCATCGGACTGAACCGTCAGTGAAGTGATAGCATCATTGTCGGCACACATATTGTGATCAAGATGTTGCAGGCCAAAACGATGCCCAAGATTACGAATAATCTGTTTGTCTGCATCGTGTCCCGACAGCCCTGCCCACACAGCCATGTTTGTCTTTTTACAAATGCTTTGTATCTTATCGTGCTCAGCTTGGGTCAAATGACGTGGGTCACCAATTTCAACAATAAGATCCTCAAGTGACTTAGGATAGTCGCGTAGTTTATTCTCTCGCCAAAGGAGGTAAGTATCAGAGTTCTCAGGTAAAAAAGGAGATTGCAGAGTTATAGACATAAACAGGGTTTTCGCACATTCGAATGACTGCTGGTATGATACTGCTGTTAGCCTGATTTTTGCTAGGGCCGATTCGAGTAACATGTAACACCACACTGGCACTAAGTGTGGAACTGCCTTGTCGAGGCATTCGTAATATCCAATGATGAGGCTCTTCGCCATGTATGCTGTATCCAAACGCCCCCTGATGCCCAAACCATTCGTCCTGCCTCTTAGAATTTTGCCAGGCAAGGCTCATGGCTTGATATTGAGTGCGCTGCTGAACCGGGTATTCCGTTCTCAGATTTTAGATGGCGAACTCGATTTCCTTGAAGGGCGGGTGGTGCATATCAAAGTGAGTGATGCTGGTCTTGAATATGCTTTAACTCTGAGTCGAGGTAAAATTTCCGAGGCAAGTGGCAAGGCGTCTGATTTGACCATTGTCGGCTCAGTCTACGACTATCTGCTGTTGATCACAGGACGGGAAGATCCGGATACGCTATTTTTTCAGAGACATTTAATCATGGATGGCGATACAGGATTAGGGGTTCATCTTAAAAATATGCTGGCTGCAGTGGATCCAGAGGAGCTGCCAATACCCAAGGAGTTTCGGGCTGTTGTAGAGAAGGGATTGCAGTTTTATGAACGAGTGCTCTGACAAAACCTTAGATTTTCGGCAGAGACTGGACAAAGGCAGGCTTGCATAGTAAGCGTTCAATCATTGTCTGAGTCTCTTGAGGTGGTGCGCTGCACCAGTAATCCTCAGTTCCTGGTGAAGTCGTCTGAGAGAGAAGATCCAGATCAACCAGTCTTCGGTAGAGTTGCTTGGCAACCGCCTCTCCTGTATCGATTATAGAAATTTCGGATCCTGCGATATTTTCAATGGCTTTTCTCAGAAAAGGGTAGTGAGTACAACCTAAAACGAGTGTGTCGACGCCACTCTCAAGTATAGGTTGCAGTCCCTGTGCGACCAGTTTGTGAGTAATCTGGTGATCATGGCCATTAAGTTCGATAGCCTCAACCCAACCCTGACAAGGGCAAATAACTATATTCGAGCCATTAGCATGTTGTTGTAACAAAGTTTGAAACTTATGACTAGACAACGTGCCTTGAGTTGCCAGAACACCAATCATGCCACTCTGACTTTGCTCAATTGCCGGTTTTACACCAGGTTCCATGCCAATAATTGGTATCGGGAAGTTCTCTCGCAGATATTTGACCGCAGCTGCAGTTGCGGTATTGCATGCGATAACAATTGCTTTTACATTTTGCTCTACTAAAAATTGCGTGATATACCGGCTTCGCTGGAGGATGAAATCGTTATCTTTATTGCCATAGGGTAGATGTGCCCTGTCAGAGACATATTTGAGATCTTCATGAGGTAGTAGTGCTCGGATATGCTTGAGTACCGAGAGGCCGCCTATACCAGAGTCAAAAATCCCAATTGGTGCGTCAGACAACATTACCAACCTCATGCTTTAGCAATTTTTCGATTTCCTGCTCAAGGTGCACGAAGTATTCCAGTATTTGCTTTTCATTCTCAGATTTACAGATTTTTTCGAATTTTTTGATTGCATAATCCAAGGCAGGTACACCACAGGATGATGTTGATCCATGGATTTTGTGTACGATCTCTTTGAGATTAAACCAGTCTGATTGATCAATATAGTTCTTAATTGACATTAATTGTTGTGGTAACTCCAGGCATAGCTGATGAAACATCTCATCAGCCAGTCGTTGATCTCCTCCTGTAATGGCTAACAGTTTTTTCATATCTCTGACTGGTAGCGATTCGGCTAAGATCAGTGTGTCTGCCGTTTGTTCTGTTTGTTGGTAACTGTTCTCGGGAAAATAGTGGCCACTAAAGATACTATTTATAACAGACCACATTTGTGGTTCGTCTATAGGTTTCAATAAATAACCGTCCATACCAGACTCAGTAATCTGATTTCTTGTGGCTGGAACGACATCGGCAGTTAAAGCAATGATTGGTGTATGTGCTGTTTCACCCTCATGTCTGCGAATGATTTCAGCTGCCTCGGTTCCTTTCATTTTAGGCATATGGATATCCATCATAATCAGATCGTATCGATGGTTTTGAGTCATAGATATTGCACTCAGTCCATCATTAGCTTCGGTTACAATGGCGCCCTTACTTCTCATTAAAGTACTGACGAGTTTGAGATTGATGTCATTATCATCAACAACCAGAATGTTGTAGTTATCCAGGCTTGGCTGGGTGTTGTCAGAAATACTTTTACTTGGAAACTCAGGTAGTTTTAATTTAGTGGCAAAAATAGTCCTCAAACTACTTTCCAGTTTGACAGTACTGAATGGTTTTGAAAGATATATGTCATCACTCAAGGATTGAATTTGCTCAAACACAGTTCTTTCTGAAGCGCTGACGAAAGTTAAGAGAGGTAGTGTGCAGTCTGATTTCAGACGCTTTATTTCAAACTCTGCAACACCTGAGATGATCTCATCATGAGTGAAACCAAGTACTATTAAGTGAATGTCCTGTGTGTAATTAACAGGAAACTGACCATCGACAACCTCTATTCCATAAGACTCAAATGTGTGCTTAATAGCGAGATAGGAGAGTCTATGGCTATCGACAAGAATTACTCGTTTGTCTTGGTAACGTAGTTGGTCGTCATCAGAATTAATAGCTACTGATTTAACGAGTGGTATAGAGACAATAAAATTAGCACCTTTTCCAAGGCTGCTGAAAAGCTCTATATCACCATTCATGGACTGAGCTAATTTTTTACAGATACTTAATCCTAATCCAGTGCCACCATACATACGACTGGTAGATGAGTCAGCTTGTTGAAATGATTCGAAAAGCATATTTTGTGCTTTTGTTTCAATGCCAATGCCAGTGTCAGTGACGGAAAACTTTAAAACACAACGGGTCTTGGTTTCTGTGTCAATCATGACTCGAATGACAACCTCACCGTGGTGAGTGAATTTAATGGCATTGCTGATCAAGTTAACCAGAATTTGTCTTATTCTTGGTTCGTCACCGATTAATGTTCTGGGGACATCTGAATAGACCAGTAATACCAGTTCCAATCCTTTGTCATGAGCGGAAGGAGAGAGGAGTACAGTGGGGTCTTCGAAACACTCTCTTACGTTGAAAGGGGCAGTCTCAGGTTCAAGCTTACCGTATTCAAGTTTTGAGTAATCAAGTATTTCGTTAATGATATCCAGCAGGTTGATGGCGGATTTGGAAATTGTACTTACCAAGTCACTTTGTTGTTGTGACAGGTCAGTTTTTAACAGTAGATTGGTAAAGCCCAGCACGCCATTCATTGGTGTACGAATCTCGTGACTCATATTAGCAAGAAATTCTGACTTGGCTTTGCTGGCTGAGAGCGCTCTTTTCTTAGCCAGATCCAGTTCTACATTCTGTATTTCGATTGCCTCCATGGTTTCTGTAAGCTCAGAAGTGGCCTGATCAATCTGTTGTTGCATGACTTCATGAGATTGGAGAATGCGATTAGTCATCGCATTGAAACCCTCTTCCAGGTTGCGTATTTCCCCCTTTGATATTTCTGGTACACGAACAGATAAGTCACCATCTCGCATGCGAGATACAGCTTGGGTTAATCTCGTAATTGGGTTGATTACAGAGCGGCTCAATGCCAATGAGAAAAAGGCGGTAACAATCAATCCAAGGACCAATAATATTATGGTGTTTCTGATAATGCTGGTTTTGTTGTGATTTAGTCTGGTTTTACTCAGCGTCAGAATTACATTACCCATACTCTCGCTGCCGCCATTTTCGCTGTCCAGAATCTGATCAGGGTAATCAGTGATTTGTATGTTCTCGACAACGTAAATCGCAGGGGCACTGAATTGGGCTAAATTATTACTGCTTTCATTATCATCCTTAATCATGTGTGACAACAGAGAACCAGTGGCATCAAATACCTTGATACTGTGAACATCATCTTGTAAAAAAACTGGCCGAAGGCTCATTTCCAGAATCGTCTTGTCGCGGGTGAAAATACCATAAACACTGATAGCAGCTGACTGGTTTGCGATTGATACGCCACGATCATTGAATAGCTTAGTTAACTGTTCAAGCTGAGTGGTGATCAGGTAGATGGTCAACATCAGGGCAAGAATGAATGCAGGTAATAACCCGATCATCAAAGCCTGGAATTTTAATGATCTCAGTTTATTAAGAATCATCATGGATATAGTCCATCATCTGTTCCTTTAATTTGGATTCCGATTTGATCGGAAATCCAAGAGAGCGAGCGACATCTGTATTAAAAAGAACAGAAAAGTATCTGCTCATCTGTTCCTCTGCATCTAGCGGTTCATCTGAAAAATAGGTAACAATACCGTCCCTGACCTGGTGTGCAATATTCTCCGGAGATGAGTAGACAGCTGCTAATGCACCTGCTTTAACATAGGCAGAAGAGAATCCAATCAATGGAATTCTTTTTCTATAATTGGATAACAATATATTAGATACAGTTGCTTTGTTGTGTATATTGGTATCTGGAGTAGCGAGAAAAATATCGATTTTGACTAATAGGTTATTGAGTGCAGTGCCAATAAATTCGCTTGATTCAATAGGTTCAAAATAAAGTGTTAAATCAAGATCATTTGCTGCGCTGGTTAATGTGCTTACGGTGCTCTTGTCATTGATATCCACCAGGATGCCAATATTCTTAAATCGGCTGGAAAGAGCTTTTATCAAGGCGAGGCTATGAGCGAGTGGCTGGTCAAGGTATAAAAATGATTGTTGCGACCCGCTTTGAGTGATCTCTTTAATCAGTGGATTGTTTTTCGGTATCAAAGCAGAAATAATATCCGCATCTGTTATGTTGTTGCGTGCAAATATCGCAGCATGTATCCCGAGAGTAACTATTAATTGATAGTTGTTATGCGATTCGATGTCATATGATGAGACTTGCACGATGTCATAGTTGCTGCTTTGGCAGCTTAGTTTGTGATTTCGGCAATATTTTATGGTTGAATTGGTGATCGTTGTGGCAACATCAAGATAGACATCCTTATTGTCACTGAGAAGAACTAATATATTGGTATTCTTTTCCTGAGCTGCTGCCAAACCAGGAACAATCAGACCCAAGTAGAAAATAAACACCATAAACCTGACGCACTGCGCAGGTTTCATTGAGAACACTATTATTTTAAGTATATTAAAGACACACTGACCCACCTCGTGGCATGAGAGGTTGCATACTCCCTGTGTATCTCTGTTGCTCATAACTTAGTTGTCAATAGTTCAATTTGGCCTGCAAATAGGCCCGTCTTTCCCATATATTCTGTTCATTGATAGCATCCCCATTATAGAAATCGTAATTTTCTTCGTGGATATTTTGCAGAATCAATGCAATATTAAGTTTTGCTTTATCGAGCACTATTTTTTTATTGAATTTCACATCAAGGCGGCTGAAGTTTGGAACAGCATCACCTTCTCCTGGCCACTCCATCTCATCAGTGAAGTAGTAGCCTGCGCTGATACTAACACCATCATCAAATGTATGGCTTGCCAGCAGGCTGAAAGTTCTCTGAGGTATTTTCTCATCAGCATTCTCGCGATAACTGTAGACACCATCTTTTAAACGTTTTATTTCATTACCACTGACATTTAGATAACTGAAACCAAAAAATACCATATCTCTTTTTGTAGGTCTGAAATCGAGTTCGAATTCCAAGCCATTGATTTCAACCTCTCCGAAGTTGGTATAGGTAAATGCGCCTCGCTGATAAAATCGGTTGAATTGATAGAGTATTTCCCGGTCAATAGGGTCTGTTACGCCTCGGTCAGGGTCACGAATATCTAAATTACCATACTGGTCAATTATCTCTTCATACTCTTCGTGAAAAAGACATATATCAAAATTAAGTGCGTAATCGGATAAGTGGCTGAAAAAGCCAGCTTCGATGCGATCAATTCGCTGAGGTTCCAGCTCTTCTGTGCTCACTACCCAGGTATTTAATGGGTCATCCTGAGAGTCGAGATAGATAGACAGGTTAACATTGTCTTCATAGATGGTTGGCATCCTGTATGCTCTTGAGCCACTTATTCGTATGGTGTTTTCCTCTGTTAAGTGATAATTAATGCCGAGGCGTGGTGAGTACACCTCTTTCTTTCCTTCAAATTTTTCCAGCATCGTGCCTGCATTTACCACAACACTCTCTGTTGCATACCACTCACTGTTTATAAAGAGTCTATATAAATCTCTTGAAATGGCCTTATCTTTCTGGAATAACCAAGGACTCTCTCCACGATCATGACGCGCTCCGACACCCCAGGCGACTCTAAGATCATCTATCGGTTCCAGTGTATTTTCAATTTCCAGATCATAACGATGTGATTTAAGGCCGAGCCAGGAAAAGACAAACGGTGAGTCTGTCATATTAAGGGCTTGAAGTAGTGACTCAAAGTCATACATACCACCGGATATCAACCCTGCAAAGATATCTGGTCTGATGGCCTCGTCATACTCCTGCAGATCTTCATTGGCTATGATCTGTTGAGATATTGATGGGGACTGATAAGTGTCATCGACTTCGTAGTAGTTATGATAAAACTGTATATTGATCTGATTGTCTGGTGTGAGGAGGTGGTTCCACTCTATGGATTGGTAGTTGTAGCTGGTTTCCAGCTCACGATCTTCCTGTAATAGATTTGGATGGCCTTCGTCTGAGTTGCTGCCTACTATCCCGAGTTCGGTACTAATGGTACTGCTCTGGTTGAGGTGATAGTCACTGTCAAATTTTAACCATTTGGTTCGGCTGGCATCATCGCGATTGTCAAAGCCTTG
Organism: Candidatus Thiodiazotropha sp. AKIB8; assembly: GCF_058244675.1. NCBI lineage: Bacteria > Pseudomonadati > Pseudomonadota > Gammaproteobacteria > Chromatiales > Sedimenticolaceae > Candidatus Thiodiazotropha > Candidatus Thiodiazotropha sp. AKIB8. The sequence goes on from NZ_JBSYOO010000035.1 coordinate 140,092, forward strand.
ATCTTCTTCGTAACTGGCAGACACGCGATAGTCAAAATCTCCTGATGTGGCTGCGTGGGCTGCCTCAATATAACGAGTTTGGCCATAGCCCATAGTAGTGGAGATGGTCGTGCCCAGAAGGTCTTTAGGGCGGTCTGTGACTATATTGATAACCCCTGCATATGAGTTCGACCCATAGGCAGCGGCATTTGGTCCACGTATCACTTCGATGCGTAATATCTCATCAAGACTGAGTGGAATTTCAGACCAGGGAATACCGCCGTAGACAGGATCATAGATCGAACGCCCATCGATCAGAACCTGCATGTCTCTCGCATATTCATCCGCGTGCCCATGGTAGCTGACTGTTGCTCGTGAGCCTGCGTAAAAACCAATGGTAAATCCAGGCACCAACCTGAGTAGATCGGGTATATTCAGTGCTGCGCTGGCCTCGATCATTTGTCTGTCTATAACCGTCATCGCAGTCGGTGTGTCAGCCTGTGACTGACTTAGCCTGGATGCGGAGAGGACAACTGGAAGTTCATCGTAAAAATAGCTTTCAGAGAAGTCATTGAGATGATTGTCTGCACACAGATTCGATGATGAAAAAAACGCTATTGAGACAAATAGCGAAGTGATGATATTGACTAGATACTCTCGGTTGTACATGCGAAAACCTTATGTGAGAAAAAGAGCTATTTCATCCGTGATTGGTTTCGGGGCTATGGATGTTCCATAGTATAGATTGTCATAAACCCATAACTATATAAATCTTTTAGTTATCAAGCCATTGAAAAAGGAGGCCTCTGATAATAGCTGGCAAAGCAATTACACTTGAATGTGAAATGACGTAGCTGCTGATCCACTCTGTTAAGAGGGCAGGCTGCAGAGGAGGATTTTACAATGGATGATCGATAATTGGGCAGAATCTAAATACTACTTCTTGGGAGCGAAGACGACAGATCCAGTATGAACTAGTGTGGTGTAACGTATAAACTGTACCAATCAGAGATCCGTCAATGTCTCAAAACCAGGCGCAGCGCGCAGGTAATGGCAGCGTCCTTGTCAAGCGTTGCAACCCAGGATTTAGGCATTGACGGGCCTCCCTACGGGCGAGACGCTAAGCCGTCATCTGCATTGCTTCCCAAGGGCACTTCCTTCAGGGCGTTGAGTGGCTTGGAATGGGCGCACCATTCCAAGCCGCGCGCCTAGCAGCTAACGGCTTAGCGTCTCGCTGATTGGTACAGTCTATACGTTACACCACACTAGCACTTCAGTGGCTGCTGGCTGATAAGCCAATGTCTTCATGCCAGTAGCCATCACAGCTGCCCTGTGGGATGTATTTGCTCAGATCGCCTGGCTGATTGCCGGACAGGGCTTGACGGTATGCATTTACGATCTTCCCGGTGAATTGGGATTGGGGGCTGATTCTTATGACATCAACCTGCAGCTTTTTCAACTCTTCCAGTTCAGGGAGTAAATTGCAGCTTTTGGCTGATACAGTTTGAATGCCGTTCAAAGCCAGAAACGATTCCCCATCCTGAGTTGAGAGAAGCCTGCCATCCGGATAGTCGATACACTTATACTGGCAATCATCCTTTGGGAGATTGTGAGATCGAGCCGTAAAGCAGCGTGCTGAAAGGGTAAGCGGCATCCTGCCATAGCAAAAAACTTCTGTTTCCACGCCATCTGGACGTTGCTGTTGCATGAGCTCCAGGGTGGATTTACCCAGTTCCAGTGGCATCACCCAGCGACTTAACCCTTTACTCGTAAGTAGTTTCAGGGTTTCCGGGTTATAGATATTGATACTCGGTCCAGTAACGAAGGGGAGTTGCAGGTTGCTTAAGATCTGGATGGCGCCAACATCATTCGCTTCGACCAGAAAGCGGCCATTTTCACAGATTCGCTTGAGGGTTTTAAGCTCAGATTCCGCTTCCAGTAGTGCCAATGTTGAGAGCACGATCTGCTTCTCTGTCTGATCGCTCAAGCGTGTAGCGATTTCGATCCAGTCATCGGTCTTGAGGCTGCGACGTTTGGAACAGACAGTTTCCCCAAGGTATATGATATCTACCGGCATCTCTGCGGCTTGTTCATAGAATTCGAAAAGGTCCTCTCTTGACCAGTAGTAGAGAATCGGGCCGAGAGATAGTTTGGGGTGAGAATTCATAGAGCTATTGCCATGGTCTGTAGTAAGGACCGAGTGTGGTGGAGGTGCCTTCAGAAACCTGGTCGAGCAGATTCTGCCATGCGGCTTTGGGTTGATATGCTTGTGGATCCTGTTGGCAGCTGTCTATGGCTTCGCGCCAGATTTTTGTAACCTGTCCGACATAGGCTGGTGACCGCTGCCTGCCTTCAATTTTTATGGCCTTCACTCCCGCGTCTTGAAGCTTTGGTAATAACTCAAGTGTATTCAAAGAGGTAGGTTCTTCTAAGGCGTAGTAGGTATGATCTCCTACTGCAAATCGGCCTTTGCATATAGTTGGGTAGCCTGCTTGTTCGCCACGGGCATAACGATCTGTCAGCAGGCCGTTGAGTCTCGACTCCAATCCCTGGCTTGTCTCACGGTAATCGACATATTGGGCAGGGGAGCAGGCGCCATGTGTATTGGGGGATTCGCCTGTGACATAAGAGGAGAGTATGCAGCGTCCCTCGACCATCACACAGAGACTGCCGAATCCGAAGATCTCGATCTCAACCTGGGTATTTTCGATGACCTGCTTTACCTGGCTGAGGGAGAGAACCCTCGGTAGTACCGCTCGCTTTATAGCAAAAGATTCTGCATAGAAGGCGAGGGCCTGGTGATTGGTACTTGATGCCTGTACCGAGAGATGGAGGTTGAGATCGGGGTAGTGTTCTGATGCATATCTGAGTATGCCGATATCAGCACAAATAAGTGCGTCAACCCCTAGTGATGCGGCACTGTCGACTGCCTGACACCACCTCTCCCAGCCTTCCGGTCTGGGGTAGGTATTTATCGCCATGAATACCCTTTTGCCTCGAGACTTCGCGTAGGTAATGCCATCCCGGGCGCGCTTTAAGTTGAAATTGAGGCCGGGGAAATGGCGTGCATTGGTATCATTTTGCAATCCAAAATAGATTGCATCAGCACCATTATCGACTGCTGATTTCAGTGAGGGTAGGTTGCCAGCAGGGCAGACTAGTTCCATAACGCTTCTCTTTGATCTCAGATTCAGGCGACACGCAGACAGTTTTCCTGACGGCGTTGTAGTTCACTAGCGATTCCGTTTAGTACACGCCATTTCCATGAGCACCATGCTGGTGCGAGTAGTATGGTCTCCGAAGCAGTACCTGTGAGCCGGTGCCACACAATATCTTCAGGTGCTTGCTCAACCAGATCCGCAGCGATCTGGATATACTCCTTCAAGGTCAAAGGTGTGTAATCACCGGCTCGCCAGGTATTGGCAAGCTGGGTTCCTTTGACGATATGCAGTGGGTGCAATTTTAGGCCATCGGTACCCAGTTCAGTAATTCTGCGCAGGCTCTCCCGGTTATGCAGGCCGGTTTCCCCAGGGAGGCCAGCTATCATGTGGGTACAAACCTTGATGCCTCGACCTCTTGTACGCTCTACAGCATCCGCATATTCAGCAAAACCATGTCCACGATTGACCCGTTCGAGGGTTTCATCAAACGCACTCTGCAGGCCCAATTCGAGCCATATTTCATATCCTTCAGATTGGTAGTGGCTGAGAAGATTCAGTACGTCATCAGGTACACAGTCCGGTCGAGTGCCGATAGAGAGGCCTATGACATCTTTCTCCTTCAACGCTTCGTCATAACGTTCCGCCAAGCGTTCGACTTTGTCGTAGGTATTTGTATAGGCTTGAAAATAAGCAAGGTATTTAACTGCGCCAGTACGTTTGCTGATCACCTCTCGGCCGGCACTGATTTGCTCATGGATCGGCTTGCTATCACGTCCGTTGGGACTGAACGATACATTGTTACAAAAGGTGCAGCCTCCGCGACCTTTGCTACCATCTCTGTTGGGGCAGGTGAAGGCTGTGTCTAAAGCTATTTTATGTACACGCTCGCCATATTTCTTGAGCAAATATTGCCCAAAAGTTGGAACATGATCGGCCAGAGTGGTCATCGGGCTTAACCCACGACATCGAGTTCGCGACGGCGGAATTTAACCTTTAACTGTCTGGCGATTCCTTCACAGGATTCAATATCGACACCTTCCAGGCCATCAATTGCTGTTGCTGTCACATCGGATATATAGTCAGGCGCCCGACTGAGAAAAGCCATCATCGCCTGGTAGGAGCCCGGCAGATTGGGTCGACAGTGCTGATCGTAAATCTCGCTATTCTGGGCATTCAGGGAAATCGATAGGGCGTCAACGCACTCAGCCAGCTCTGGTAACGTGTCGTGCTTGTGCACCAGATTGCATAAGCCATCTGTATTCACACGAACCCGACCACCATGCTTTTTAATGTGGCGGGCCACTTCCAGCAATACGTTGAGCCTGAGCGTAGGTTCACCATAACCGCAAAAGACAATTTCATCATACTTCGAAGGATCATCGATTGAGGCGATAACCTCTTCGGCTGTAGGGCGGTGATCCAGAGTTAGGTCATACCCTTTTACCGTCATATCCCCTAGTGTTTTTGGACAAAAGGCACATTCCAGCGTGCAGCGGTCGGTAATGCTGAGATAGAGGTTTTTTTCAATTTGATAGCTGATCTGCTGTGGCACGGTTTCCCCATGGGCATTGACTAGGAGAGGGTATCCTAGCGTTTGAAATGGTGGAAGCAATGACTTTGGTCAAAACATTTGATGAGTTCTAAAAGCGTGAATTATTCAGCGATAATAGTGATTCTTCTATGGTGTGCTCATAGTTTTCATTACCTTCTGACATATCGCCTTGAAATTCTCGAACTGTTGCCGTGTTACACCAGGGCCACTCAAGCCGTTGTCAGCATAAAATAACCCCACCGGCTTGTTGCGAATAAAGATCGACATCGAGATAAATCCACTCGTGTTGATCTGCTCTTTTGCCTCTGGAGGAATCATGGCCAGATATTTTTCAGCATTACCCTTGTTGAGAGATATTGCTTGAGGTTTGTTAAGTAATATTTTGAATAAGCTTGGGTTTTTAAAGTCTAGCGCGAAGTCTTTCAGGGAGAGTTGTTGTTCTGACTCGATGACAAGGCGTGACCTGAGCATCTTTCGGTCGGGACTGAGCATGGCAAACATTGTACGACTCAAACCCAGATCCTGATGCATCTGCTCAAGCGCACTACTGAGCATATCTTGTAGAGGATTACTCTTTTTTGGCGGCGGTGGATTAGCGGCCTTGGGGGGTACGGGGGTGGGTCTCTTCTCGCTGGCTACCTTTTTCGCTGGTGCCGCTTTAGCGGTCTCAGGCTGGGTTTTCTTGACCGGTTTCTCATCACCGCAGATGATGAAAAAGGCAGGCAGTGGCAGGGGTAGCGCCTGAAGAGTTCGAGCTGTCTCTGCTGCAAGTTTATGCAGTCTGGAGATGGCCTGTTCCTGGGGAATTTCAAGAAATTCAGCCAACAGCTCTAAATCCGCCACTGTTTTCTTACTACTCCAGCCCAGAGTGGTTTCCCGCGCCAGGGTAGAAGCCAGCATTACCGTGAGTGGTTTAGGTTGAAAGCTGTTGGCGCTGCCTTGTGCATTCCTGATTAAGTCAGGCAGTTGCCAGCGTTCACTTAATTTGATGTTGAGTGTTTCAAAGGTAAAGCCCAATTCAGCCTGAGCAACACTCTCTCTATCATCACCGGCCTCAATTTTTTTCTGAATCCTGATCATGGTGTCCGGTGCGTCAGACCAGATGGCCATTTCACCGATATCATGCAGCAGAGCACCTGTATAAAGTGTATCGCCATCAGATTGGTTTCGGAACTCTGACAGGCCTCGCGCATAACAGGCGGCATGGACAGCTCGGCTGTAACAGTCGATGAGTCCTCTTCTCGGTGGGCCTTTCAGCTTATCTTCCAGGCAGGGGAGGATTTTGCTGGCTTTTTCAATCAGTGCCATTCCCAGCATTGGAATAGCCAATGAAATTCTGGTGATTGCTTCCTTCGGCTGATTGGATGGATTACTCAACTGCTGCAGGACATACAAACTGAACCCCGGGTCACGGGAGATAACTTCAGCGAGCCGGGAGTGGTTGACGCTCGTTTTTTTATCGAGTAAATCCCTGACCTGGGTCAGGGTCCGCTGCATAACGGGAAGTGGTTCAGCGGAGATTTGTCGTACCCACTCTTCAACAGTCTGGGACATAGCCTACATATCTGGGGTTGCTAAGGTGAATCTTAAATCTATTGTAGATCGTTAAGGTCTTTATAAATAAAGCTGCCAATAAATTACAAATGTAACCTATCGCGGGTAGCTTTGCATGGATCATTGGATATCAAAATCAGATTCTGAATTACAGCATATTGCTGTATCAAGTCGGTCAGGCTGCTGTTGATCGATTTTATCGGCTCTCGGCTACATTATTTATCATTGTTAGATAGGGTTGAGGGGTATCTGGAAATTACTCTGTTTCTGAGAGAACAGGGGGATGTTAAACTGCCCGGTTTGAATCTTCGGTTTTGAGAGGTTTGTATGGCAGGACACAGTAAGTGGGCCAATATCAAGCATAAAAAAGCGGCCAACGATAAAAAGCGTGGCAAGATCTGGACGAAACTAATCCGGGAAATCACTGTGGCAGCTCGAATGGGTGGCGGCGACCCGAATGCAAATCCACGATTGCGCCTGGCTATGGATAAGGGACTTGGGGCGAATATGCCCAAAGATACCATTGAACGTGCAATCAAACGTGGTGCTGGCAGCACGGATGGTGAAAATTACGACGAAATCCGCTACGAGGGCTATGGTCCAGGCGGAACTGCGGTAATGGTGGATTGCATGACTGACAATCGTAACCGGACTGCCTCTGAGGTTCGTCACGCCTTCAGTAAATTGGGTGGTAATCTGGGCACAGATGGTTCAGTAGGCTATCTCTTTACAAAGCAGGGGATTATCAGTTTTGCCTCGGGATTGGATGAAGAGAGTGTCATGGATGCTGCTTTGGAGGCAGGTGCGGAAGATGTGACCGTTAACGATGATGGGACAATCGATGTTATCGCCTCGCCCGAGAGTTTTTCAGAGGTTAAGGATACCCTGATCGCAGCTGGCCTCCAGCCTGAAAATGATGAAGTTACCTATGTGGCTTCAACACGGGCTGAACTGGATGAGGGGGACGCTGATAAACTGTTACGTATGATCGATATGCTGGAAGATCTTGATGATGTTCAAGATGTCTACACCAATGCAGAGATTTCAGATGAAATCCTCGACGCAGTAGGCTGAATGCTAAGAATAATCGGCATTGACCCTGGGTCTCGGGCAACGGGATATGGATTAATTGAATCTGACGGCGTGAAATCAAAACATCTGGCTCATGGTGTGTTGCGCCTTGAGGGAGAAGCTTTGGCGCCCAGGCTGGGTCAGATATTTGCTGGCATTACTGCTGTAATCAATGAACATCAGCCTGAAGTCATGGCAATAGAACAGGTATTTGTATCCAAGAACCCCTCATCTGCGCTTAAACTGGGGCAGGCCAGAGGAGCGGCCATCTGTGCCGCAGTCAATCTTGGATTGCCAGTTGCAGAATATTCCCCCAGGGGGATCAAGCAGGCGATTGTCGGCACAGGTCGTGCTGAAAAGGAGCAGGTTCAGCATATGGTGCAGATGCTTTTAGGTTTGAAGAAAAGGCCTCAGGCTGATGCGGCTGATGCCCTTGCCGTAGCACTCAGCCATGCACATACCAGTAAGATAGCCTTTGTTCGAAGCAGCGCCCGTGGCGTAAGGGGTTTTCAGTAATGATAGGTCGCCTAAGAGGTGAAATCGCCAGCAAGCAGGCACCCTTTCTGCTGTTGGATGTGAATGGGGTTGGGTACGAGTTGGAGGCGCCACTCTCGACAATCTTCGCGCTTCCTGATGTTGGGCAAAAGGTTACCTTGCTGACCCATTTAATCATTCGTGATGATGCCCATGTCCTCTATGCATTTGTTAATGAAACTGAAAGAACTTTGTTTCGTAACTTATTGAAAGTTAATGGAGTTGGTGCAAAGATGGCCTTGACGATATTGTCTGGCATGAGCGCCGAGGCATTTGCCCAATGTGTAGAGTGTGAGGATGTGGCTTCACTGGTTAAACTCCCAGGTATCGGCAAAAAAACCGCCGAGCGACTGATTATTGAAATGCGCGATCGATTGGCGAAACTATCGGGATTCTCCAGCTCCAGTTCACCATCTTCATCGGCATCGATTATCCAACCTGCAAGCGCCAGTTCTGATGCGGTTGCAGCCCTGATTGCACTGGGTTACAAGCCGCTGGATGCGAACCGCATGGTAAAAGGGGTAGAACAGGAAGAGATGGATAGCGAAGCTTTAATTCGAGCCGCTCTGAAGGGAACGACCAACAAATGACAGGACAGATAATCTGTGAGTGAAGAACCCAGGTTGATCGATGGTGAAGCTGCCGGGGACGATGATCTCCTTGAACGGGCAATCAGACCAAAGCAACTATGCGACTATGTGGGTCAGGCTGCTGTACGCGAGCAGATGGAGATCTTTATTTCCGCAGCTCGTGGGCGAAGCGAGGCCCTCGATCATGTCCTGATCTTCGGTCCACCAGGATTGGGCAAAACCACTCTTGCTCATATCATCGCCAACGAAATGGCTGTCAATTTGCGCCAAACTTCGGGGCCGGTACTGGAAAAACCAGGTGATCTTGCAGCAATGTTGACCAACCTGGAGCCCCATGATGTGTTGTTTGTCGATGAGATACATCGCTTGAGTCCGGTAGTGGAAGAGGTGCTCTATCCCGGGATGGAGGACTTTCAGCTCGATATCATGATTGGTGAAGGACCTGCGGCCCGTTCAATTAAACTCGATCTGCCTCCATTTACTCTGGTTGGTGCAACGACTCGGGCTGGCCTGCTTACCTCTCCGCTCAGGGACAGGTTTGGCATCGTGCAACGCCTGGAATTCTATAATAGTGAGGATCTGGCGCGAATCGTTACCCGATCAGCCGGTATTCTAAATATCGGTATTGATGCTGAAGGCGCGAACGAGGTTGCTCGCCGTTCCCGCGGAACACCCAGAATAGCCAATCGCCTTCTGCGGCGGGTGCGTGATTATGCCCAGGTGAAAGGGGATGGTCATATATCAGCTGATCTGGCTGACAAGGCGCTTAAAATGCTCAAGGTGGATGGCAATGGCTTCGATAACATGGACAGACGTTTACTGCTGGCAGTTATCGAAAAGTTCGATGGTGGTCCGGTAGGTGTTGATAATCTGGCTGCTGCAATCGGAGAGGAGAAGGGAACGATTGAGGATGTACTTGAACCCTACCTGATACAACAAGGGTTTATGATGCGCACCCCACGAGGCAGGGTCGCGACCCAGGCAGCTTATCTGCATTTTGGTCTGACACCAGCTACTGGCAATACAAGGTCATCAGACGACGATCTGTTTCAATCCTGATGAAGGATAATTCAGGGAACTCAGGTAACATTGCACACTCATACAATCCGGAGAGCCAATAGATTGTATTCTGAGATGTTGTGACAGCCTAGGGCAAGCCATCAAAAGTACATCTAGTTTTGATAACCGGTCTTTAGGTGGATACACTGCGGTCTGTCTTTATTAATATCAATATGGTTTGAACTTAAATGGCACCTCTGGGAAACAGAGTGGCACTTCTTGAGATTGCCGCCAATGACTGGCGAGACAGGTTTTGATTCAGGGCAATCTTGAACCTCTTTGGAAGTGGCTAGGTTTTGGCTTCGGAGGGAGCTGAGTTGTGGAAATAGGACATGAATAGCAGTCAAAATAGTTTTACCTGGCCAGTCAGGGTTTATTACGAAGATACAGATGCGGGAGGTGTGGTCTACTACGCCAATTATCTGAAGTTCATGGAGCGGGCACGAACCGAATGGCTGCGGAGTAAGGGGTTTGAACAGGACCAGCTGGTTAAACAAGACGGGATCATCTTCGCAGTTCGCCATGTGGATGTAGGATACCATCACCCGGCTCGTTTCAATGATGCACTGGAAGTCTCTGCCAGAGTCTTAAAAAAGGGTCGGGCCAGTCTCACCTTTCATCAGGAGGTAATTCGTTCTTTGGATACTCAGACACTCTGCGAAGGAGAGATCAGGATTGCATGTGTGGATATGAAAACCATGCGTCCAACATCTATCCCTGAACACATAATGCTGGAGATTGCGGATGTCGACTGACCTCTCCATTACTCACCTGATTCTGAATGCCAGCCCGGTAGTGCAGTTTGTGATTGCATTGTTGGTTTTTGCCTCAGTTAGCTCCTGGAGCATGATCTTCGATCGAATGCGTATCCTCAAGCGAGCTGCGAGAGATGCTGATGAATTTGAGAGCCGCTTCTGGTCTGGAGGAGATCTTGCGGAACTCTATCGTCAGATTGAGCGAGAGACGGATGATGAGTCAGGTATGGCTGCCATGTTTCGTGCAGGATTCCGTGAATTTGCCCGTTTGCGAACCAAAGGCCACAAGGATCCTATGGCCATGGTACAAGGTGCGCAACGCTCAATGAGGGTCTCTCTGAACAGGGAAGTGGATCGCCTTGAACATCATCTCTCTACCCTGGCTACTGTAGGTTCTACCAGTCCCTATGTGGGACTCTTTGGTACTGTCTGGGGCATCATGAACTCATTCACCGCCCTGGGAAATGTAAAACAGGCCACTCTGGCTTTGGTCGCACCTGGCATTGCAGAAGCATTGATCGCCACCGCTATCGGTCTGTTCGCAGCCATTCCAGCGGTTATTGCATATAACCGTTTCTCAAATGATGTGGAGCGTCTGAATAATAGATATGATGATTTTGTAGAAGAGTTTGCAACGATCCTGCAAAGACAGGCTGTCTCCTGAGTGAGTAATTGAGATCATGAGTCGCAGCAAGAATCGCCGTCGTCCGATGTCAGAGATAAACGTGGTGCCTTATATCGATGTTATGTTGGTGCTACTGGTGATTTTCATGATCACCGCACCACTCTTGACCCAGGGTGTTCAGGTGGAGTTGCCACAGGCAGATGCTGAGCCACTCTCGAGTGAAATGGATGAACCGTTAGTAGTCTCTGTCAACCAGGCGGGTGAGCTTTTTATCGATATCGGTGAGGATAAGAATCAACCCGTGGATGAGGATACCCTGGTCGATCGTGTTCGAGCGGTGCTCAAATACAAACCCAAAACACCAATTATGGTGCGTGGTGATAAGGGGGTACCCTATGGCCGTGTTGTTGAAGCAATGGTTCTGCTTCAGGCTGGTGGCGCACCGAGTGTTGGTTTGGTCACAGAATCACCGGAGTCATAGACGTGTTCAGCGTGATCAAACGCAATCCATTCTCTGTTTTTCTGGCAGTGCTCCTGCATATACTGATTCTGTTCTTTTTGCTATTTGGCGTGGATTGGGAGAAAAAGCCGAAACCGTTAGCAACCCAGGCCAATGTGGTTCAAGCACATACAGTTGATCTGGAAAAGATCAATCTAAACAAAGAGCAAGAGAAAAAGGCGGAACAGCAAAAGAGACTCAAGCAGGAGCAAGAGATCAAGCGCCGCAAGGCAGAAGAGAAGAAGAAAAAGCAGGCTCTGGAACAAAAACGAATCGCTCAAGAGAAGGCCACTAAACAAAAACGTGAGGCCGAAGCCAAACGTAAGGCTGTAGAGAAGCAGAAGGCTGAGGCCAAACGCAAGGCTGAAGCGAAACGTAAAGCGGAAGCAAAGCGAAAACAGGCAGAGGCTAAACGCAAAGCGGAAGCTACGCGGAAGGCTGAGGCTAAACGCAAGGCCGAGGCTGAGGCCAAGCGCAAGGCTGAAGCAAAACGCAAAGCTGATGCGGCAGCGGCTCAAGCCGAACGGGAAAGGGCTCTACAGGAACAGATTGCAGCGGAGCAGAATAGTCGGGAAATCGACCGTTATGGGGCCGTGATTAAGCAGCAGGTTGAGCGAAGCTGGCTTAAGCCAGGCCAGAATACCGAAGGGCTCTCTTGTGTAGTGCAGGTTCGCCTGATACCTGGTGGGGATGTTGTGCCAGGTGGTGTCAGTATCATTCGAAGCAGTGGTAATGCAGCATTCGATCGCTCAGTAGAAGCTGCGGTCTACAAAGCTGCTCCTTTGCCTGTGCCCAGTGGGGCCTTGTTTGAATCGTTCCGTTCATTAAGATTAAACTTTAAGCCAAATAAATAACCTATTGTTAATATGAAAAAAATATACTTGATCTTGCTGGCTTTTTTCGCGTTTCAATCGCTAGCTAAAGCCGAATTGACCATCGAAATAACCGAAGGCGTCGAAGGGGCTTTACCGATCGCTGTAGTACCCTTTGGTTGGCAGGGAAGAGGGCGGCCACCGGTGGATATTGCAGAAGTAATCAATGCAGATCTGCAGCGCAGTGGACGATTCAAGACCATCCCATTTGCAGATATGTTGTCCCGGCCAACCTCGGATAAAGAGGTCGAATTCAAGGACTGGCGGGCTCTGGATGTCGAGAATCTGGTGGTTGGACAGGTGCAATCAACCGGTGCAGGTGGTTACCAGGTACAGTTTCAACTGCTGGATGTATACCGGGGGCAGCAGCTTACCGGCTACAATATCCCTACCACCGCTTCCAATTTGCGCAGCACCGCGCATCGTATTGCAGATCTGATCTATGAAAATCTGTTGGGTGTACCTGGTGCTTTTTCAACACGGGTTGCCTATATAACCTCAACCAGGCAGGTAGATGGCGAAACAAAGATCGGATTGAATATTGCTGATGCTGATGGCTACAATTCCGAGCCTATCGTCACCTCAACAGAACCATTGATGTCGCCAGCCTGGTCACCAGATGGTATGAAAATCGCCTATGTCTCCTTTGAAGGTGGACAATCAGCTGTCTATGTTCAAGGGGTCTATACCGGAAAGCGAGAGAAGGTCACATCATATAAAGGCATAAATGGGGCGCCTTCCTGGTCACCAGACGGACGTAAGCTGGCTATGACCCTATCCAAAGGTGGTAACCCGGATATCTACGTCTTCGATTTGCGCAACCGCAAATTGCAGCAAATCACGCGCCACTATGCCATTGATACTGAACCGGCGTGGTCTCCGGATGGAAAGAGTCTTGTGTTTACCTCAGATCGAGGTGGCAGACCACAGATATATCAGGTATCGGCATTTGGCGGAAAAGCACAACGTGTTACTTTCCAGAACAGCTATAACGCTCGGGCCTCGTTTTCACCGGATGGTAAGTTATTAACCTTCGTTACCCAGGATGAGGGGAACTACCGGATTGCGGTACAGGATCTCGACTCTGGCGTAATGCAGGTACTCAGTCAGGGAAGACTGGATGAGTCACCCAGCTTTGCACCAAACGGCAGTATGATTATTTATGGCGCCAAGAAGGGACGTCGTGGCGTACTCGCAGCAGTTTCCGTTGATGGACGGGTGAGACAGAGTCTCGCTCTAAAGGAAGGGGATGTGCGCGAACCGGATTGGTCACCTTTTAAAAAATAATGCACGACTGAATTAGGAGAACTTCCATGAAAAAAGTGCTGTCATTATCTACCATCATTACACTTTCCTTGCTGTTGATGATCGGTTGTTCCTCCACGCCTACCAGTGATGAGGCTGCAGATGTATCTGAACAATCAACCGGTGCTGGGTCAGAGGGGGGCGCCAACGGTGAAGCTTCAACCTCTGCTGCCTCAGAGGGTGAGGAGTGGTATGGCGATCCACTAGAGAATCCAAACAGTCTTTTAGCGACCCGGGTGATCTATTTTGATTATGATCAGAGTCTTGTTCGTTCAGACTATATGGATGTGATCCAGGCTCATGCTGACTATCTGGCCGCCAATCCCCAGGCTGTGGTCAGATTGGAAGGTCATGCTGATGAGCGTGGCACACGGGAATACAATTTAGGACTGGGTGAAAACCGGGCCAATTCAGTACGCAGCCTGATGATGGCACAAGGTGTAGCGGACAATCAGATGGTTGTGGTCAGCTATGGTGAAGAGCGAGCCGCTGCGTTCGACAACACCGATGAAGCGATGGCGCTCAATCGACGTGTTGAATTGGTTTATTGATTGAGGAGAGAGTGATGAACTCATGCTTCAGATTGGGGGTTCTCAGCTTAGTGATAGGTTTGGGAATGAGCTCTTCTGCGCTGGCTGCGGATAATGGCCCGACTATGGAACAACGTCTGCAGCGTATTGAACGTACGCTTCAGAATCAGAGTTTGGCTGATCTGGTTTTACAGCTGCAGCAGCTGCAGCGGGAAGTTCAGCAATTGCGTGGTGATGTGGAATTACAAAAGCACACCATGGATGCGATGAGCAGGAGACAACGAGACCTCTATCTGGATATCGATCAGAGACTGTCGCGAGTTCAACCAAGCGGGGTTTCAACACCGCCTCCTGTCGCGGCACCAACGACGCCACCAGTTCAGTCACCTCCTGTCAGACAACCGGTGAATCGGTCAACAGCAGCTGCTGAGGCACCTGCAGCTGCACCGGTGACACCTCCGAATCCACAAAAGGAGGAGATGGTCTATCAGGAAGCGTTTAATCTGTTGAAACAGGGACGCTATCCTGAATCGATCACAGCGTTTACTGCTTTTCTAAAAGATTACTCTGGTGGAAGTTACGAAGATAACGCCCAGTACTGGCTGGCTGAGGCGAGCTATGTCAATCGGGATTTTGACACCGCTCTGGCGGAATTTTCCAAAGTACAGGAAAAATATAATCAGAGTCCCAAAGTCCCTGGCGCTATGTTGAAGATGGGATATATCTACTATGAGAAGCAGCAGTGGGATAAAGCGAAAACAATTCTTACTGAACTGCAACTTAACTATCCAGCCACAACTGAAGCCCGTCTTGCTCAAAAGCGGATTCAGCGTTTGAAGAAGGAAGGGCGTTAGGTTTTAGTAAAGGGTGCGTTAACCTGCACCCTTTGTTAACCTTTCTATCAAACCAAGCTACATTTACAGCTGACTTTCCTGGCTGTAGAAGAGCTGCGCAGTTGTTGTATTGCAGAGGCTTTAAAAATACTGCTCTCGTTTTACCAGATCCATGCAAATATCTTCCGCTTGACCAGGTTTATGCCACACTTACGAATCACAGAGATCTTTCTCTCTCTACAGGGGGAGGCAAAGAGTGTTGGTCTGCCCACAATTTTTGTGCGCTTGACCGGCTGTCCACTTCGTTGTGAATACTGTGACACCCAGTACGCCTTCAGTGGCGGTGAGAAGATGAGTGTCGACGCCATACTGGAACAGGTGGCGGCGTTAAAGATTCAACGTGTTTGTGTCACTGGGGGAGAGCCACTGGCTCAAGCGGATTGTAAGCTGTTGTTATCCCGACTCTGTGATGCTGGTTATGAGGTCTCTCTGGAAACCAGTGGCGCGCTGGATATATGCCTGGTTGATCCACGGGTAATGAGAGTTATTGATATTAAAACACCAGGCTCAGGTGAAGGCAGTAAAAACAGAATGGCCAACCTGGATTGTTTGCGCCAGGATGATCAAGTTAAATTCGTGATCAGTGGAAAGGATGACTATGAATGGAGTCGTGATTTATTGAAAAGTCATGGTCTGGAGCAGCGATGTGAGATTCTCTTCTCTCCAGTTCATGGAAAACAGAGTCCGACTCAACTGGCGGACTGGATTCTGCAAGATAGATTGAATGTACGGTTTCAAATGCAGCTGCATAAATTGTTATGGGATGAAGAGCCGGGTCGATGAATAAAAGAGCTGTCGTTTTACTCTCAGGTGGTCTCGATTCAGCAACGGTATTGGCGATTGCGCGTAGCCAGGGGTATCAATGTTACGCCTTAAGCATGGCCTATGGACAGCGTCATGCAGCTGAGCTAAATGCTGCTGCTCGTATAGCAAAGGCCCTGGAAGCAGTAGATCACAAGGTGATGTCCATAGGACTTGATTCGATTGGTGGATCAGCATTGACAGATACCACAATCCAGATACCGGAACAGCTGGCAGAGGGTATACCGGTAACCTATGTGCCTGCCAGAAACACAGTGTTTCTTTCCATGGCTCTAGGCTGGGCAGAAGTGCTCGATGCCCAGGATATCTTTATCGGTGTAAACGCAGTGGACTATTCAGGTTATCCTGATTGCCGTCCAAAGTTTATCGAAGCTTTTGAGCATCTGGCTAACCTGGCAACCAAGGCAGGGGTTGAAGGCAAATCTTTTCAGATCCACACCCCCTTGATTGATCTGAGTAAGGGGGAGATTATCCAACAGGGTATAGCGCTAGGACTAGACTATAGTCTTACCGTCTCCTGCTACCAGGCAACGGAAAACGGTGAAGCCTGTGGCAGTTGTGATTCCTGCAGATTGAGAGCGCGTGGTTTCTCTGAAGCTGGCGTGCCTGATCCTACAAACTACTCCAAAACTGAATAACTATTGAGCATATCATCAGGAAGGATGTGACAAACGCTTTTTTTATCTCTTCGAGCAAGTGTGGGGCGATGCCCCACCATAAGCCAGGATGCGGCGTAGAGTGCCGGCCCTGCCGCACCATTTCAAATGCTATCCATTCAAGTGTTATGGCATTAAAGCCAGTCCCGTCTCTGTACTGTCATCAAGTTATCAAGCTACTGTTTCGCCCCTCTGATCGGTTGTGCCTGCGCTTCTCGCTCGTGTCACAACGGGATATCAAGAGGCGCACAGTTCGGGGTTGGTAGGGTGGGGCCATGCCCCACCAAATAGTGATAGAGGCCCGCTTAAGTTGGTGGATGGGATAGAACTTGAATGACTAGAGAGCCAGCTTTATTCTGTTTTTCAGCTTATCTGGTGGGGCATGGCCCCACCCTACGGTACTGTTTCGCCCCGCTGATCGGTTGTGCCTGCGCTTCTCGCTCATGACATAACGGGATACCAAGAAGCGCACTGTTCGGGGTTGGTAGGGTGGGGCCATGCCCCACCAAATAGCGATAGAGGCCCGCTCAAGTGGGTGGATGGGATAGAGCTTGAATGACTAGAGAGCCAGCTTTATTCTGTTTTTCACCGTATCTGGTGGGGCATGGCCCCACCCTACGAAACAGGTATCACCTTTGCGGGGTTGTGAGAATAAATGGGTAAACCTACAGAACTCGAGACTGATCGACTCTCTCTGCGGCAGTGGAAAAGATCTGATCTGGAGCCTTTCGCCCATCTAAACGCTGATCCACAGGTGATGGCCTACTTTCCGGCACCCCTCAATCGGATCGAAAGTGATGCGATAGCAGATCGATGTCAAAAGTTGATTCAACAACGGGGCTGGGGTTTCTGGGCGGTAGAACTTCGAGAGCGTCAAACGTTTATCGGCTTTGTCGGTCTGCATGTTCCCAGTGCTGCGTTGCCTTTTTCACCCTGTGTGGAAATCGGTTGGCGTCTGGCAGCCAGCCATTGGGGAAAAGGTTATGCCACGGAGGCTGCAAACAGTGCTCTGAAATTTGGTTTTCAGCAACTGGGACTGCAGGAGGTGGTCTCATTTACTGCGATTGGGAATAGTCGATCCCGCAGGGTAATGGTACGGTTGGGGATGAGTGATACCGCCAGTAACTTTGAGCATCCGGCGGTACCACAGGGTCATCCTCTAAGAGAGCACGCTCTCTATCGACTCTCTATGGAAGATTGGTTATCTGCTCAGTGATAGAGCAGTTCTGCCCACCGACCATCTTCGACAAGGGACTTTTTTTGCTGGCTCCAGGCTTCAGCAGAGCCGAAGCTCTCTTCCATGACTTTGTCGAAGACCTCGGCAGCTTTCTCCAGTCCACCAAGGAATAGATAGGTTTTAGGGGACTTCAGCAGCTCTCTACACTCTTCAGCATTCGCTGATAGGCTTTCCTCTAGACCAGATTCGGCCCTGGCCAGTGGTCTGTCAGTCAGGGCACTGAAGGCCTTAAAGGTCTGATCATCATAATATTGGGCCAGATCTTTCTGCTCATCATTCATGTAGAGCAGGTTCATGCCGCCCTGGTCGCCATAGAATAGGCGTACCTGGCCATCCCAGCTTCCGTGTTGGTCATATATTTGTCGTACGAAAGCACGGAATGGCGCAATGCCTGTACCGGTACCAATCATCAGCAGGTTGCTATTTTTGTCGGTAGGTATTTTGAAGGGGCTACGAAATGGACCGGTGATCTTGATTTTGTCACCGCTTTTAGCATTACAGAGATAGTTTGAGGCGATACCTGGATACTGTTCGCCCGATACCTCATCCAGGTAGAAACAGCGTCTCACCAGGATTTCCAATTCAATGGACTCAGCATTGCCAGTTTGAATTGGGTTGGCGATTGAGTAGCGGCGATGATGATATTCGTTACCAAACTCATGGGGTCCAGGTACCAGGACACCAATGGACTGACCCGCAGCATATCGAAAGGTTGGATCGTCAATCTGTAATACCAGTTGACGTACTTCATCTGTTGCTTCAGGGCTGATTCTAGAGGTCGATTTGATGACGGCATCACAACTGCTTTCAAGATGCATCTCGTCTGCGCTTTCAGGCATGTTTTCTCTCTCGGAATTCTACAATTATCAAAAGATTAAGCTGTTTCACTCTTGTGAAGAACCATTATAGAGAGAATATCGAATACCCTCCAGTCCTGAACAGAGAGAGGTCACATCTTAAACCCTAATCACTTTAAGGGGATTGAGAACTGGGCCATTTGAAAAAGATATGTGACTAGGACCATCCTGATCAGCGACAATAGCCCTATGTCTGATGTTTCGAAAACAAAAGTGGTTGCTGTCACCGTCACTTACAACGTAGATCATCGCTTTGAGATTGCTCTCAAAAGCTATCTTGATCAGGTTGATTTGGTGGTGATTGTGGATAATAGCAACAGTAGTGATGCTCAGGCGTTGTTGCGCCAAATTGTTGAGGCAGATGGAAAACGGGTCAAGCTGATCCAAAATGGTGAGAATTTTGGTTTGGCCAAAGCACAGAATATCGGCATTTCAACTGCGTTGGATGAGCAGGCTGACTGGGTATTATTGATGGATGATGACAGCAGTGCGGAAAAGCAGATGGTGTCTCTGCTGATAGAGGCGTCACAGCACTATAATCTTGCAGCTGAGACAGCTATCCTGGTTCCTCAACTTCAGGAGCAAGGCGTTAAGCGGGAAGCGCGATATGTCGTTTCACCCTATGGACAATTTAGGCAGCCTCTGTTCGGGATTGATGATTTTTCCCAGAAATCTGTTTTGCAGAACCTCTATATCGCGATCAGTTCGGGAAGTTTAATTAAGGCCGATCTGTTTCGTGAGATTGGATTAATTCGCGAATCTTTCAATATCGATTATCTGGATGTGGATTTCTGTCTTCGGGCTATCGACAAGGGGTATCGCATTGTTGCTGTCAGAGACGCCGTATTGCTGCACAATCTGGGTGCTCAGACTGAACATCAGTTTTTAGGACGTCGGTTTTGGGCCTGGAATCACTCAGCAAAACGCAGATTTACTATCTATCGTAATCGTACCCGTATTTGGCGAGAGTATCTTTTTCGTTTTCCCGGATTCATTGTTTACGATGTTCTGGCGACCCTGCAGGATCTTTTCCGAATCCTGATGTTTGAGGAGAATCGTGCTACAAAGCTCAAAGCTATCATCAGAGGCGTTGGCACAGGGCTGTTTGGTACTGGTTTGAGTAAACAACCCCCGGATTCTAGTATGACGCACCACACTAGTTATAAAAATAAAGTTTAATTAGAGCATGCCTCTGCTACAGAGCTTCAAGCCTGTAGTAACCCGAGCTGGTTGCAGTAAGTTTGAATCTATCCTGATGGGGCTTCACCCTAAGGGTCTGGATTTTTTTGAAAGGGCCAATAGGGTTGCGGGCATGGCTGAGTTGATACTGCCCTGGCTTAAGGTTTCGGGTTATTAAAACTATGCCTGTTGCCGATTTTCTCAACTCAATGCGATCAAAAGGGGCAGCCAGGGGCTCGCCGATAAATATGCCTTCTCCAGGTTGCTGCACACTTTTCCAATATGCTTCAAGCAGGGTCTCTCCATGGCTGTAGTGCTCGATGACAAGACGAGGATCAGGGAATTTACCTAAATGGTTACAGG
Source organism: Candidatus Thiodiazotropha sp. AKIB8 (assembly GCF_058244675.1). Taxonomy (NCBI): domain Bacteria; kingdom Pseudomonadati; phylum Pseudomonadota; class Gammaproteobacteria; order Chromatiales; family Sedimenticolaceae; genus Candidatus Thiodiazotropha; species Candidatus Thiodiazotropha sp. AKIB8. Next base: position 160,185 of record NZ_JBSYOO010000035.1, read on the forward strand.
GCTCAACAACTGTGCCATAGCTGCCTGTCGCACCTGCTTCCAGCCAACGTAAAGCACTCATCTGTTTGCTTCCGTCCAGTCTGCCCCCTGTGGAGGTGAGATGGTCGGCGATTGCGCCTGGGAGAAAGGTCAAAGTGTTCAAACCATCGATATGTGTCTTACCGGTAAAGTAGAAAAGAACATCTTTCCGGTTCCGTAAGGCATCTCCCCTCACTATTCGGGTATCAATCCATCGCTGCATCAGATTACGGGTCATCAGATAGTCCCTTGCCCTGACGTTGCGTTGTTTGTCACTGGTACTCATCAGATAGGCTGTACCCTTAGGTAAGGTGCCGTCTGATGCGATACCTCTGTCGATCAAAGCTTTGGCATCGTCAAAGTTTTTTGCTGCTATGCTGATCGTGGGGCGTACCGAGAGATCCGTATAGGGAGTACTACCGTCGTAGTTGTAATATGGACTATTGCGGGTTGAAGCGCAGATCTTTTCTGAACACCAAGAGTTATCGAAACCGAAGGTAAATGCCGAGGTGATCGACATGCAGCTCACCCGATAGGGGGTGATCCAGGTTATGGCATAAGCCTGGATATGTTTTGCTGTCTCATTCAGCAGAGACTTTCGGATCTGTGCGAAATGTTTAGGAGATATGCTTTTTTTCCCTGGTTGAAAACTGACATGAAGAAGATTCTCTTCAGGGATGCCTCGGGCCTCAATGTAGTATTTTCCGATACGCAGGCTGAGTGGGTCTTTATCGTTGACTACGACACCAATCTGATCTGCCTGAAGTCGGTCTCTTGGCAGTTGGATCTCAAGGGTTTCATCGGCAAAGCTGTGGGATAGGTTGAAAAACAGCCACAGTAGTACAAACCTCCAGGTTATCTTTCTTCCATAAAATAGCATTAACATGAGAAGCTGATTTTCCACTCGTTCAGTGATGAGACTGCTTTGACCGAATCGAATCAGTGATGTTCACCAAGGGTGGTGGTTTTGGTGCTTCAAGTAGGATTTTATCTTCAGTGAACGATCTACGTAGGGGTGATTCAGTAACCGGCCACTCTCCTTTCAAGACATTGTTTGGGGCAGCACCATGAAATGCCAGATAGCTGTACTTGCCATAGTGCGGCAGCTTTCTTGCTAGTCCTGGAAGTGTCTCAGGTGAAGTTGTCCCCAGCCAGGCCATTGATTTTCCCTCTGTCGACCGGCGACTGACCAGAGCAAAGCTATGATCTTTGATGGATAAACTCGTCTTGTTGAGCTCAAGTGCGCCATTTTTATGTTGTAACGGATAGCCATCAAGTATCTTTAAAAAAGCCGTTTTATATCTGTTCTCCCAACCGAGTATCCATACAGGACGATCATTGGGAAGCTTATCAATATCACTATCCAAAGCGATCTCAATTGCGGGATAGCCGTCACTCCAACGATTTGCTAAAGCCCTATAGGCTTGCTGCATGATCTTTGAGGCATCGGCAGGAAGCAGGATAAGCAGACTTTCACTACCAAACAGGTTGCTTAAGGTGGGTGGAGTCTCTTCAGGGAAGAGGTGTCGGAACAGGTCAAACCAGGGATCGACATCGAGTTGTGTGGGTTTACTAGAGAGATCAACACTGAATGGCATTTTCCGCTGGTTCATCGGCAGTCGCAGCAGAGTTGGCTCGGAGTTCTGCTGCTGGATCAGTATCGGCACCTCAATGGGAAAAGGGGAGGATGGCTGAATTTGAGTAAGCGTTCCCTTGATCCGGTAGCCCTTTGCTGTTTTCTCAATTTTGACATCCTGAAGAGCGAGCTTGGGTGCACCGGTCCTGGTGAGCCAAGGCTCGAAGAGATCGTCTAGGTCATCTTTTGCGGTCTCTTCAAATGCCTGTTGAAGGTCTTGAAAACCCGCCACTTTGAATCGGTTATTCTGATAGAAGCGCCTTAACCCTTTGATGAAAGTCTCATCACCCAAATGACGCCTCAGCATATGAAACAGCATCAGGCTTTTACCATAGCCGACTGCCTGACTGGCGCTGCTGTGTCGGCTGCGAAAGCGGTTTAAGGGGAAGTCATTCTGTTGATGTATGAAATCGTTATAGCGCTGCAGTTGATTGCGTCGGTAGTGGTCGCCCTTGCCACGCTGCTCTGCCAGCAGGTGGTCAGCGAGGTAGCTGGTCAATCCTTCAGACCAGTTACCCTGTTGAAAGTCTATATAGACACTGTTTCCCCACCAGTTGTGCAAAATCTCATGAGGATAGGAGGTGTGTAGAATAAAGGGCAGTCTTATTACCCTGGAACCGAGAAGTGTGAACGAGGGCATGCCATATCCGCTTTGCCAGAAATTCTCTACCAAGGCAAACTTGTGATAGGGATAGTCTCCGATAAGTTTCTGATAGAGCGAGAGATAATCCTCTGTTGCCTGAAGATAGCGTTGAGCCAGAGTTTCATCAGGCTGAGAAAGAAAAACTTGTGCCTCCACACCATCGACAGAGTGTTGATAGAGCTGGTAAGGGCCTGCAACCAGGTAGATATCATCCTGGGGCTGGGTTTCATGCCAACTTATCTGCACCTGATCACCATAATCTTCGATCACCGGACCCTCTCCCTGACTGATTGCGAGCCACCCCTCAGGTAGAGAGACACGCATCAAAAAGGTCTGCAGGCTGTTTTGGAAATAGGGATACCATGCGACGCCTGCATCCAGATAGGCCCCCTTGGATGAGATAGTCCCTGGTAGTCGTTCCTGGCTTTTTCCCGGACTCTCCTGGGTGCGTCTCAGTTGGTGGGAGATCACCCCGTCATATTCCAGGGTGATAGTCTGTTGTCCTTCTGGCATGCTGAGCCGATAGGCGGCGATTGGAATAGAGCCTGAAACTGATCCCAGTCGCTTGATGGCCACGCCGGGCGTGAGACTGCGAGGATTGAGACCATCATGAAGCAGGAATTCCCGCTGTTCTATGTCAGCCAACTCGATCTGATCAATCACATGCAGATAGTGCTTGTCACTATTCAACTCAACTTGCAAGTTATGTTGAATCAGTGAAGAGGCTGCCGCTGGATTAATCACTGCCAGTAACCAGGGAAGTATGAAACGTAAAGATGATATTCTGGTCATAAGATGCGTATCATGTTGACTGCTTTGATTATATTTACCTGACAGCCATGGCTGTCGAGTTAAGGCGTCTGAGATAAGTTCTGTACCAAGCAAGTGACTCTTTGCACCTGGAGATAGTTGTGCTACGAAAATTTCTGACTTTCACAATCATGGCCAGCATCATGACAGGAGCCTATGCAAATGAAAAATCTTCTGATCCAGTGGTGGATCTATCGACACTGATTGACCTCTCCAGTCTGGTGGAGAAGGTCTCTGATAAAAAGGTGGTTTTTGTTGGTGAGAGCCATGATCAGTATCAGCACCATCTCAACCAGCTTTCGATTATCAAGGGGCTACATGCCAAACATTCAGACCTGGGAATAGGCCTTGAGTTCTTTTTTCAGCCCTATCAAAAGTACCTGGATCTCTATATCTCAGGTGAGATCGATGAGGCGGAACTGATTGAACAAACAGAGTATTTTAGCAGGTGGCGTTTTGATTATCGCCTCTATCGACCCATTTTTCGATTTGCCAGAGAAGAGGGTATTCCTCTGATCGCCTTGAATCTGGAGAGCGAAATTACCAGTCAGGCCGGTCGTGAAGGTATTGAAAATCTATCTGATGAGATGAAGTTGCGTATTCCTGCGGAGATAGATCGGGAAAATGAAGCCTATCGTGCTCGACTAAAGACAATTTATGAGGCCCATCCACATCGGGAAGGTAGTGATTTTGAACGATTTCTCGATGTGCAGTTGCTGTGGGACGAGGGCATGGCTGAACAAGCAGCAAAATGGTTGAAGCATAATCCGGATGGCCATATGGTCATCCTTGCCGGCGCAGGCCACCTGATCTACGGGGATGGTATCCCTAGCCGACTTGCACGTCGGGTAGAGGTGAGTCAGGCAATCGTTCTCAACGTCAGCAGTTCTGCTGAACTGAATCCTGATCTGGCAGATTATCTGATTCTGGCTGGTAATCAGGAATTGCCGCCAAGTGGCAAGCTGGGGGTTTTTCTTGATGTAGAGAGCCGGCCTCCTGTGGTGAGTGGATTGAGTGAGGGGAGTGGTGCAGCAGAAGCGGGGCTCAAGGAGAAGGATCAATTGATCTCAATAGATGATCATCCAATCGATAGCTACGCAGATCTGCGTATAGCTCTGATGGATCGGGAAGTTGGTGATACTGTAAAGGTGGAAGTGAAACGTGAGCGACTATTTTTAGGTACCATTGTTGAGACCTACCAGGTCACCCTACACTAAATTTACTTGATTAGAATATGCCAAAAAAGACAGAACTACTGGCCCCAGCGGGCACACTTAAAAACGCCCGTTATGCCTTCGCCTATGGTGCAGATGCAGTGTATGCAGGTCTACCACGCTATAGCCTGCGGGTGAGAAACAATGATTTCCTTGAAGATAATCTCGCTACCGGTATCGCTGAAGCTCATGCACTACAGCGTCAGTTCTATCTGGCCTGTAATGTCATGCCGCACAATGCAAAGCTTAAAACCTTCATTAAAGATCTCGAACCGATCATCGGGATGTCTCCTGATGCATTGATTATGTCCGATCCCGGATTGATTCTGATGGTCAGAGAGCGCTGGCCGGAGATGCCGATTCACCTCTCTGTGCAGGCGAATACCGTGAATGCCGAGGCGGTGCGATTTTGGCAGCAACAGGGGTTGACCCGGGTGATTCTCTCCCGGGAACTCTCATTGGATGAGGTGGCAGAGATCAGGCAACATTGTCCCGATATGGAGCTGGAAGTTTTTATTCACGGAGCGCTTTGTATAGCCTACTCAGGACGTTGTCTGCTATCGGGATATTTCAACCACCGTGATGCTAACCAGGGTACCTGCACCAACAGTTGTCGTTGGGATTACAAAATGTCACAACCTGTCGCTTCCCCTGAACTGAAAACTGGTCCCGCTGGTGTTGTGCGACACAGTGCGGCAGATGAGATCTACTATCTGGAAGAGAATGGCCGTCCGGGTGAGCAGATGCCTGTTTTTGAGGATGAGCACGGCACCTATATCATGAACTCCCGTGATCTTCGTGCAGTAGAACATGTCACCAGGCTAGTGGAGATCGGTGTCGATTGTCTCAAGATCGAGGGTCGCACCAAGTCCCACTACTACACTGCCCGAACAACACAGGTATATCGACAGGCGATAGATGACGCTCTGGCTGGTCGTCCATTTCAGCCTCAATTGATGGCGGATCTGGAGAGTCTGGCCAATCGGGGTTATACCGATGGTTTTTACCAAAGACACGAGTCCCATGAGTTACAGAACTACCGTTTCGGAAGTTCTCAAACTGAGCGTCAGCAATTCGTTGGTGAAATAACCGGTGTTGATCAAGAGTCAGGTCTGGTGGAAATAGATGTAAAAAATAAAATCCGAGTCGGTGATCGCCTTGAACTGATGTCCCCGGCAGGAAACCAGGATTTCGTCCTTCAAAAAATGGAAGACAGGTATGGTAATGCCATGCAGGAGGCGCCAGGTGGTGGCTACCAGGTGCGGCTTGCCTTACCATCTGAAGATGTTACCAATGGGCTACTCTGTCGCTATCTTGAATCCGTATGAAGCTAGGATTGAGAATTGCAGTTAATACACTGGTTGGTGCAGAACAGGGTGTGCCTGCTCTTCTGAGACTCTTCGATGAGTATCAGGTGCAGGCCAGCTTTTTCTTTGCAACCGGTGCGGATAAAAGTGGCCGTTTGCTGGATAGGGTAAAGCAACCCTGGTATCCACAACTACCTCTGAAATCCCGTTTGTATGGCCTGTTGTTGATGCCACCACGGATATCCAGAGAAGCTGCAGAGATAATGCGCTCAGTAGCCACGGCAGGGCATGAAACCGGTATTTTATGTCATGATCGCGCCCGTTGGATAAAGAGCCTGGCCTATGCAGATGAGCGCTGGACGCGAGCGGAATTGAATCAAGCAATCGATGACTACGCTTCAGTCTTCGGAGATAAACCAAAATCGATGGCTTCTGCAGGTTGGCAAACCAACCCGCACCTGATTCGGCTACAGCAGGAAACAGGCTTCGACTACGCTTGCGATGTGCGGGGCAAAAGTGCTTTTTTACCTGTTTTGCAAGATATTGAATCGTCCTGTCCTCAATTGCCAACAACGCTGCCGACTTTGGGTGAGCTGCTGAACCAGGGTGGGGATATCTCACTCAATAATGTCCATGAGTACTTGTACGCTGAGAGTCAGCACATCCTGCCCTATGGGCATGTCTATGCCTGTGATGCTGAGATGGAGGGTATGACCTACCTTCCTGTCATGGAGAAGTTATTGGTGATGTGGCGGAATATGGAAGAGGGGATACAACCGCTACACACCTTTCTGGAGGGAGAAAAAAGAGCGCACCTAAATCAGCATCAAATTGGTTGGGCCAATCATTCAGATGCCAGGGTCTATCTTGCAACACAAAGCATGCAGCAGAAGTAGTACTGATTTTCGATCAACTAACTAATCTTTATCATTTTTTCTTTCTATAGATTTACGAAATTCACCATTCAAAGTTACCCACGAACCCAAATAGCAATTTGTCAGAAAATTTTACGCTTGGAAGAAGAATCTAAATATTGAAATCAGTTCAGTGAAATCACTTTTCGTGCTGATGACTTATTCTGTCCGATAGAAATCAGACTCTACTTCATCTTAGAGCCTCATAGATTTGATGAGCATCAAATTATTAGTGTATGGGTTGTTGACACCTTATTCTATTTCAGATTTGAAAAGAGACTAAAACGACTATATTTCATGTCGGTATTATTTACATGAGGTACCATTTGAGGATATATTAAATGCTTGTAAGTAAGTGTAAATAGTTAAAAAAATTGATATGGCATGTTGATTGCACTAGCAATCCGAATTGTTATTGATCAAAGCGTTGTATGCATCACGGATGTCTTTTTCTTGGAGCAGTTTTTGAGGATTTATTCAGTTCAGGCGCCCCCAATTGCTGGGTTGCCTGACTCTCGTATTGGTCAGAGCAAAATTCCAATCAATTGGTATTCCTAAAACTGTAAGTCAATTGCGACTGGGGCAACTCAGTCAGCAGTAAGGTCTGGTGTGAGCTAGAAAACTGAAATCTCATGCTGCCTTGCCTTAGCGGTATTGTACTTAGTCTGATTTTAGTTGAGCTATTTAACATCACTCGAAGTGAGTTGTATTAGGGACTACTCAAAGTAGTTTGGAGAAAGGATATGTCGTTTTTCAGATACCTTCTGTCAGTTGTCAGTTTATTGATGATGGCACCGACGCTGCTCTCAGCAACAGAGAGTGTCACCATCGATACCAACAGTAGTAACTACTGTCTGACAGACCTGGAAGCGGAAACGACCGACACTGAGGTGAAATTGATCTGGGCGCATTCAGGTGCGCCTATGTACTACGTCTACCGTAGTGATGATGATGGTGTTAGCTTTATTCTGCTTTCACAGATGATGTCGACAGATCCAAGTTACCTGGATTCCGGACTCTCTTCAAATGTGAATTATCAATATGTAGTCAAAGAGATTGACGATAGTGGTAACGCTATTTGTCAGTCACCGGTTTTATATCTCACGCCAAAACTACGGATCGGTAACAAACCACCAGTTTTTATTACAACACCATCCATTGAAGCAATAACGGGGCAACCCTACCAATACGATGCAGATGCGATCGATCTGCAAGGTGATGCCATACACTATTCGCTTTCTGTTTCCCCGACAGGTATGACGATTGACAGCGATACTGGGCTAGTGACCTGGACGCCTCAGCTTGACCAACTTGGGGTCTATACCGTTACAGTTCGCGCTGTAGACGATGGCGGCATGTATGATCAGCAAGGCTATTCTTTGAGTGTGACTGAGGGAACAAGTGTCAATCAGGCGCCTCAGATTCTATCCACGCCTATTGATACTGGTGATGAGAACCAAGCTTACGCATATGACGTTGAGGCTACTGATGCCGATGTTGGTGACATACTGATTTTCGAGTTGACCAGTGCGCCATCTGGCATGGTCATAGATTCGACCACCGGCCTAATCAGTTGGCTACCTCTCAGCGGTAGTGCGGGCGAACATGCAATTACTGTTCGTGTAGCGGACCAGGGGGGACTGAGCGCAACACAAAATTACTCACTGACCATTGCACAAGAAAACCTCTCCCCACAAATCATATCGATTCCTCCGTTAAATGGTACAGAAAACCTGGCCTACCAATATGATGTTGAAGCCACAGACGCAAATACAGGGGATGTGTTGAGCTATGAACTGACCAATGCACCCATAGGAATGACAATTGAAACAGCTACCGGGCTGATCAATTGGTTACCACCTTTGAGTAGTGCGGGGCAGCATGCTGTAACCGTCCGAGTAGAGGATCAAACAGGGCTAACTGCGGAACAGAGTTACTCTTTGACTGTCGCCATGGCGAATCTACCGCCAAGCATAACCTCCACACCGGTTACTGCTGCAATAGAGGCCCAAAGCTATCAATATGATGTCGAGGCCAGTGACCCGAATCCGGGTGATGTACTGAGCTATGAGCTGATCAATGCGCCTGTAGGAATGACAATCGATACAGCTACCGGGTTGATCAATTGGTTACCACCTTTGAGTAGTGCGGGACAGCATGCCGTCACTGTCCGGGTAGAGGATCAAACAGGTCTAACTGCAGAACAGAGTTTCTCTTTGACTGTCACCATGGCGAATCTACCACCAAGCATAACCTCCACTCCGATTACTGCTGCAACAGAGACCCAAAGCTATCAATATGATGTCGAGGCCAATGACCCGAATCCAGGGGACAGCCTTAACTATAGTTTGACGACTGCACCAGTCGGTATGGCCATTGATGCTGCTACAGGAATGATCACCTGGGTTCCCAGTAATACAGACATCGGGACGACTCAAGTAATCGTGCGCGTGCAGGATCAAGCAGGAGCGGAAGCGACACAAACTTATACACTAGCAGTCGCATTCTTCAATGATCCACCAACAATCACCAGTGCTGCAATCACTACAGCCAATGAAGGCGAAGGCTACCAATACGATGTCGAAGCATCAGACCCGGATGCTGGTGATAACCTTAGTTTTAGTTTGGTGACTGCCCCCCAGGGGATGGTCATTGATATTGTCAGTGGACTGATTCAGTGGACACCAGATAACCAACAACTTGGCGATAATACGCTTGAGGTAATGGTAACGGATGCAGGCAGACTGAGTGATATGCAATCATTCACGATTGTTGTCACCGGTTCGAATGGTGCACCAATTATCACCAGTATGCCGGTGATTACAGCTACAGAAGGCACTGTTTACAATTATGATGTTGAAGCCATCGACTCAGATGGTGACCCAATCAGTTATTCATTAATCTCAGCCCCTGCCGGCATGATGATTGATCCACAAAATGGAGTGATCAGTTGGGCACCTGATGCCACACAATCCTTTGGAAATCTGAATCCAAATCAATATTGTCGCTTACCGGCTACGAGTGAATCGCAAAGACCTCGCGCAATGGATGCTGTGATGGTGGTAGATGGTTCGGCATCAAATCAAGATACCTGGCCATGGGTTGCCGATGCAATGGCGGCACTCAACGCGGATCTGAAAATGATCGGAATCGGTGCTGAACCGGAACAGAATAGATATGGTCTGGTAGGATTCGCTACCCGAGTGGAAACCCAGTTATTGAATGGAGGGTTGTTCGGTTCCATCGCCGATCTCTATGAGGTTAGCTATGATGGGGCCAGTCCTGGCGGTGGAGGTCCTCCGGAAAATGGACTTCAAGCGCTGCAGTTCACAATAGACACCTATCCGTTCAGAAGTGATGTCGTAAAAAATCTGATCTGGATTCCTGATGAGCCTCAGCAAGGTAGCCTCGGCAATGGAGAGACTCTGGAATCTTTCACTCAAAGATTGATCGATGGCAATTTCAACGTAAATGTCGTTACCTTTATGACTATCTATTGTCTTGATGGTCGAAGAGCTTTAGGTATCGATGCGGAAGGTCAGGGTTATGTGACTGACGGTGCTGGTGGTTTTGAATCCTGTGATATTGACAGAACCCCCCTGGAAACGACAACTCACGGCTTCTATTCAAATTTCACAGAACCCTTTGTTTTACCGGCTTTGGCTAGCGGAGGCGCGGCTTGGGATATTGCAACGATTAGATCGCTCGATCAGCATGAGTCGTTAAGAAAAGCCCTTACCAGCAGAATGTACCGTACCTCAATGGTAAATGAGGCTGAACGTGGTTTGGCGGATCTTGCAATACAAAACCTGAACATTACAGAATCGCAGAATAGTTCTGTTACTGTTGAAATGAACTTGGTCAATCGGGGGCTTGCTCAGGTAGACACACCGATAACGGTTAGTCTGTTGGATGCCGATAGTGCCAATACAGTGATTGGTACTCAGACACTAACCAATTTTGCAATAGATGAAGAACGGTTAGTCAGCTTTGGAATAGATAGTGCATCACTACCCAGTCATTTGGCTGTGAGTATTGAGGCCGTGTCAGGTGTCGAATGCCTTGTCGATAACAATGAGTTAAGTGTACCCACAGTTATAGCTACAGCTTCAGATGATCAGGGCAACAGTGATACCCAACTGTTTGCAATTTCGGTGCAGAATGTCAATCAACAGCCTGTCATCAACTCCCTGCCTGAGGCTCAGGCCTATCTGAATCAAACCTATCGCTATCAAGTGACAATAGATGACCCAGATAGAGGTGATGATCATCTGTTTACCTTGGATACAAATCGTTCGGCACAGATTGATCCCGATACCGGATTGTTTACCTTTAATCCAACATTGGCAGATTTAGGCGAACAGAGTTTTACTATCACTGTTACAGATCTCGGTTCGGCTACTGATACTCAGACTTTTACCCTCAATGTGAGTGGCAGCTATCAGTTGCCAACGTTCGATGGGCCGCCTGACAATAATCGTGCAACGATTAATCAATCCTACCAGTTCACCCCTTCAGTAAATGCAGATCCAACTGCCAGCCTGACATTTTCACTGCTGGAAATGCCTGCTGGTATGACCATCGATGCCAATGACGGTAGGATCGAATGGATACCGAGTGATGCAGATATAAACCGTCTGCGTTTAATCAGTATGATGGTGAGGGATCAGTTTGGTAATAGGGATACACTCTCATTTATGCTGTTTGGCGATACGGAAAATCAGCCTCCGGCAATTACTACAACGCCTGGTGAGATAGTCAGTCTGAATCAATCATACCGCTATACCCTAGAGTATGAGGATAGTAATGTTCGTGAAGATTACGATCTTCAAATTGCTTCCACTATTCCCAATCTGGTTGCAAACCTTAATCAAACCTATGGGGTGGATAACCAGTTCGCATTGATCGATTGGAATAGAATTTGGGTAACAGGGGTCTATCCACGCCATTTGGAGGCATCTGATTACTTGTGCAAAAACCATAATAATGCTGCATTTAGTGCGGCATTACCCATCAGAAAAATAGGTCAGCGAAGGATTTCCAATCTCGGTCATCACTTACTGGCGGCACCGTTCACAGATACGAATCTGGATGGTGTTATTGACCGGAGTGATGAGCGTGCGATTTTTATAATTCAATACGTTGGAGTGGGTGCACTTCTACAAGCATATGATCGATCAAGTGATCAACCTCTCTGGTCGCATTCCATTAATGATATCAATTCACGTCCCTCTCAGTACTACGCTCCGGCAATTGCTGATATCAATGGTGATCATGTCCCCGATATTCTTATGGTTCAAGCCAGCAATCGATTATTGGTGGCGATTAGCAGCGATGATGGTCGTGTCTTATGGCGATCTACCGTTCCGGTATCAGATAGTGCGTTTTATAGTGGGCAAATTACAATATCTGATCTGCAGGCTGATGGGGCACCTGAGATTATAGTGGGCCATTCTGTTTTTGATTCACAAGGCAATCAACTATTACATTTCGATCGTATTGCAGCCGCACCTGTTGCTGGTTTATCCAGTCCTATCTATCCGGTAGATATCAACATGGATGGAGTCAAGGATCTGGTGCGGGGTGGTGTCATCTATTCTGCTTCTGGAGCCGAATTATGGCGTGCACCATTTGCAGACGGGCATAGTTCAAAGTTGGCCTATTCTGCGTTTGCCAATTTCGATACCGATCCTCAGCCGGAAGTCGTACTGGTTGAAAGGAGTCAAGCCGATCCATCAGTCGCAACCGTAAGTCTTCTGGATGATGATGGACAATTCCTCTGGGGGCCAAACCCGATTGAATACATCGGTCAGCCAATTGTGGGCAATATGGATAATGATGCGGAACTTGAGATATTTATCCCAGGTGAAGATGTTCTGCTCGATCATTTAGGTAATGTGAGATGGCATGCAGAGGTAACGACTCGACAAGACGGTAATGCCGCTACAGCGGCTGACCTGAAGGGGAATGGTCGAGTTGAGATTCTACTGAATAGAAGTAACCGTACTCAAATTCTCGATTCCTTAACCGGAATTGAGATGGCCTATACCTATTCTGGGACTGTGAGTTCATTTGCCAAACCTATCGTCGTTGACCTTGACGGTGATGGTAGACTTGAGATCGCAAGTACCGGTTCAACTTATCTCAATTTAACCTCGCTGGAGATCGACCACGCAGCTCAAGATATACCAAAAGTTATCTATCAAAGTTGGTGGCAACCTCAGGGTCTGGATAGTCAGCTTGCGGTCAACCAAAGTGCTCCGAATCCATGGAGCGTAAACAATTCAGATCAACTCGTAATACCGGTACAGATTAGCTTCAACGACGGATTGCCCGACATATGGGTTGATGTACCACAGGGAGATCATCATCAGTCGGTTAGCGTGAAAGTTGCCAACCGGGGTACTGCAGACTACTCAGGTTCGCTGGATATTGAACTCTTTGCCGGAGATCCGTTAAACAATGGCCAGCTTTTAGGCTCACATAACTTGTCTGATCTTGCAATCAGAGAGTCCCGAATACTCCAATTCGACAATCTGGTGCCGACAGACTTTGTTGGCGAACTGGTTGTTCGTGCCGTACCAGAAACAGGTGTGCTTGAATGTCAGACTAACAACAATATGGCTTCAGCCTATACAGTCGATCTGACTCTGTCAGATAACGCTGGTGCTTCAGACACACAGAATTATCTGCTGGGTGTGGAATATAATCATGCCTCGAATGCTATCGCCTCCCAGACTGTCCCTGATGTGGTAGAGGGAGAGCTGTTTGAGCTGGATCTGGATATCTTAGTCAGAAGCTTCACTGACGACAATAATACAGCATTCTTCTATGTCTATTCTGGCCCAGAAGGAATGAGTGTAGATCCAGATAGTGGTGTGGTTCGCTGGACGCCACCCTATGGTTCTGCTGGTGTACATTCTGCGCAAATTTATGGCGACCATTTAAGTGGACTCTCCAGTCAGTATCTAACAATCAACGTACTGCCTGCGTCGAATAATCCGCCACAGATCACCAGCACGCCACAATACGGCACATTCGCTTTTCAACCTTTCAGCTACGATGTGGAAGCGACCGATCCGGACGGGGATATCCTGAGCTACAGCCTGCTCCAAGCACCGACAGGCATGACCATCGACGCAAACACCGGCTTGATACAGTGGACCCCTGATTCAAACGGTAACTTTGCCGTTACTATCGAAGTCAGTGATGGATCGCTTCAGGTAACCCAGGATTTTACACTCATTGTGGCGTTACCAAATCATTCACCACAGATCACCAGCATACCCACCTACAGTGTGCAGCAGGGACAACCCTATCAGTATCAGATGACAGCAACTGACCCGGAAGGGGATACCATCACCTTTGCTTTAGTCACTAACCCGGTGGGAATGCAGATCAATCAAACAACCGGTTTGGTAATCTGGACGCCTGGGACAGATCAAGTGGGTGCACATAGTGTTGAGCTGACTGCAACCGACAGTCAGGGCAATATATCTACCCAGAGTTATCTTCTAAGCGTTGTTACAGGTGCAGGCAACACACCACCGACAATCATCTCCACGCCTGTCGGCAGTGCGATTTATGATCAAGCCTATGGTTACGATGTCAACGCAACAGATAGTGATGGCGACACCCTGACCTATCTTTTGGTGACAGCGCCGACAGGCATGACCATCAATAGCATATCCGGCATTATCAGCTGGACACCACAGACCAGTCAGGGCGGTTCGCACCCAATTGAAATTCGTGTTGAAGATGGCCGAGGTGGTTATGCCATCCAGAGGTATGGCTTATATACATCAGATGGTACGACGACCAATGCGCTACCGGTAATTCAAAGTCAGCCGGGACTTAATGCCAGAATTAATCAGGCCTACAGCTATCAAGTTGTCGCGACAGATTCAGATGGAGACAGCCTCAGCTATAGCCTGATAAATGGCCCGGCAGGCTTGTCTTTGTCCAACAGTGGAGTTGTCACCTGGACGCCAGATGCCGAGCAAAGTGCATCAGTTCGGGTGAGAGTGAGTGATGGTACTGCTTATGTAGAGCAGGGCTGGACGATCAATGTACTTCCAGCTGGCGCTAATCTGGCGGTGGCCTTATCCATACAGCCGGCCACTGTAGCTGAAGGCGATACGGTTACTCTTCAGGTAATACCTCAGAACGCGATAGATCCGTTTAGTGTCTCTCTGACGATTGATGGTAGTCCGGTCACCCTGGATAACACCAACAGTGCCTTGGTTACTGCGACTGGCCTGGGCTCACATCCGGTGGTTGCCACAGTGACAGATCCATCTGGAACCGCTACAGAAAATGGCAGCTTTCTGGTCAGTGACCCCAATAGCACAACCCCGCCTGTGGTAACCCTGGTCGGCCCGATCGATGGTAGTGAGATTACAGCACCTACTCCGATCGTTGCCACCATCACCGATGACGATCTCTCGGTCTGGGAGTTGTGGCTGGCGCCACCGAGCCAGAGCACAGTGAACCTGGATCAGGCGACGTTAATCGCTTCTGGGGTAAACACTCTGGATAACCAGGAGATTGCCCAGTTCGATCCAACGCTGTTGATCAACGGTCAACACCGCCTCTATCTTCGTGCTATCGATGCAGGGGGCAATGAAGGTTATGCTAGCAGTGTGGTACAGGTCACCGGCGACATGAAGCTGGGTCACTTCAGTATTACCTTCAAAGACATGGAAGTGCCCTTAGCCGGTATTCCGATTACGGTTACCCGCACCTACGACAGTCGTAGACGCAATGAGTCTCTCGACTTCGGGCAGGGCTGGAGTGTGGGCTATCAGGATATGTTTGTCCGTGAGTCCCGACCCGCCGGATTCAACTGGTTCCTCGACTCCTATCAAAGTGGTCCTCTGGGCGTACTGACCACCTACTGTGTTCGTCCCTACCAGGATAATATTGTCACCGTCACCAATCCTGACGGTGACGTGGAGCGCTTCCGCGCTGTGGCGAGCCCTGAGTGCAACGAAGTCTTGCCGATACTCGATGTCGAGATCGTGTTTGAGCCCCTGGATGGTACTGACTCGACCCTTGAGGCCGTAAACAACAATTTTGGTCGACTGGTCAATCAGCACCTGGTGGACGCCGGAGCACCCAGCACCCCCCTTGATATCAGCCGCTACCGCCTCACCACCCGAGAAGGTGTGAGCTATGAACTGGAACAGGGCGAAGGTATCCGTACCCTCACTGTTCCTTCCGGAGAGGTCCTGACCTTCGGCTACGACGGCATAACACACTCCAGCGGTGCAGCGGTCAGTTTCGTCCGTGATGCCAATGGTCGAATCGAACAGATCGAAGCGCCAGATGGAGAAAATCTGCAATATGCCTACGATCTGTCCAACGACCTGGTCAGCTTCACCGATCAGGCGGCGGCAACCTCGACCTATGCCTATATCAACGATCACTACCTGCAGGACATCTATGATGCCCGCGGGGTGCGGGCGATCCGCAACCTCTACAACAGCGAAGGGCGTCTAATAGGCCAGATCGATGCCGAGGGTAATCAGATCGACTATGTCCATGATCTGGTTGGCCGCAGCCAGACCGTCACCGATCGTCGTGGTAACAGCCGTATCCTGGTGTTCAACGACCGGGGTGATATCGTGGCCGAGACCAATGCGCTGGGTGAGACCCACCAGCGGAGCTATGACAGCTACGGCAACGAGCTGAGCCATACCGATCCCCTGGGGAATACCACAGTCTCGACTTACGACAACCACGGTAACCAGTTGACTGAGACCGATCCACTGGGTCGGGTCACAACCAATACCTACAGTTGGTACAATCAACTGCAGAACGAGACTGCGCCAGATGGCCGGGTGACCAGTTTTGACTACCGCAACTACATCTTTGTTGGCGGGGTTCGAATCGACAAAAAGGGTCCGATGGTCGGCATTACCGATGGTCTGAACCAAAGCACCCAGCTTGGCTACGACGCCAGCGGTTATCTGCCCCTGCAACTGACTGATGCGGAAGGCAATATCACTCGATATGCCTACGATAGTCAGGGTCGTATGGTCAGTGAGACTGCTGCAGATGGCAGTGTCACCGAGTATAGCCACGACACCATGGGTCGTGTACTCACCGAGACCCGAAGCCGTACCGACAACGGCACCCCCCTCACTGAGGTGACCCGTCACGGTTACGATGCGGCAGGCCGGCGCACCAGCACTACCGATCCCCTCGGCAACACCACGCGCACAGAATACGACGAAGCGGGTCAGGTGACCGCCGAGATCGACGCCCTGGGCAACCGTACCGAATACGTCTACGACGCCAGAGGCAACCTGACCGAGACCCGTTACCCAGACGGTACAAGCGAGGTGCGTGGTTACGATGCGGAGAATAACCTGATCAGCCAGACCGACCGGGCGGGGCAGATCACCGGCATGGTCTACGATGCGGCCAACCGGCTGATCGAGACCATTCACCCGGATACCACCCCGACGGATGACAGCGACAACCCGCGCAGCCAGAATGAGTACGACGCTGGGGGCCGTTTGATCGCCGAGACTGACGCACTGGGTAATCGTACCCAACACAGCTACAACGTAGTGGGTCAACGCATCAGCACCACAGATGCTCAAAACAACGTCACCCAGTTCGAGTACGACGTCCACGGCAACCGCACCGCGATGATCGACGCCCTCAACCGGCGCACCGAGTACATCTATGATGCGGCAGATCAGCTGGTTGAAGTCCGCTATGCCGACGCCAGCACTACCCAGACTGGCTATGATGCCACGGGTCGCCGCACCGATGAGACCGATCAGGCAGCGATCACCACCCAGTACGTCTATGACGAACAGGGTCGTCTCACCCAGGTCATAGATACCCTGGGTGGTACAACCCGCTACACCTATGACGAGCAGGGCAACAAACTGACCCAGACCGATGCAGCAAACCGAACTACCAGCTGGAGCTATGACAGCCTGGGTAGAGTCCTCAGCCGAACCCTGCCAATGGGTCAGAGTGAGACTTTTGCCTACGACGTCAATGGTAACCTCACCAGTCATACCGACTTCAACGGCAACGCCACAACACACCAATACGACAGCGGCAACCGCCTGATCCAAAGCGACTACGCCGACGGCACCGTCGAAGTGGTTGGTTACGACAACAATGGCAATCGTAGTCAAGTGGATGTCACCCGTCCTGGTGGTGGTCTGGAATCAACGCTCTACACGTACGATGCCTCGAATA
>NZ_JBSYOO010000022.1:0-15137 GCF_058244675.1 Candidatus Thiodiazotropha sp. AKIB8
CACGGAAAATGAACAAACAATCCTTCCGTGTTGCTCTGTGTCATCCGTGGTTGAAGAGGGTTTTTGAATATCTATATATATGCTTTAACCACGGAATACACGGATTACACGGAAAATGAACAAACAACCTTCCGTGTCGTTCCGTGTTATCCGTGGTTGAAGAGATATTTTGAATATCTATATATATGCTTTAACCACGGAATGCACGGATTACATGGAAATGAACAAACAATCCTTCCGTATCGCTCTATGTTGTCAATTTAATAAGTATTGTGGCTATCGATATTTATTATATTTAACAAGGTGTATTATTCTTTTCAGACTGTTGTCAATACTGAAACTCATATGAATCGAACAGATATTAAGAGATTTCGTGATATCCCAAATATCGGTGTGGCAATTGAAAAAGATCTGTTTGCCATTGGGCTGGAAGAGCCCTGTGAGCTAATTGGGCAAGATCCCTACAAAATGTACAGTGACCTGTGCAGCGTGACTCAAAAGCGTCATGATCCCTGCGTTATCGATGTTTTTATCTCTGCAGTAAGATTTATGCAGGGTGAGGCACCAAGAAAGTGGTGGGAGTTCTCTAATGAACGCAAACGTCACTTACTATCCATAACATAACTACCAGGATGCTCATGGGTACAAGTGTAGCTCAGATCAAGATGCGGCCAGCAGCCAATGGTCCGCTGTAAATCGCCATGATTATTGACAGGAATGAATATTCATTCTAGTCTTTGCATCCTATTAAAACCGGTGATCCAGCATTGATCACCGCTTGAATAAACCAGATGTGAGGTTAAACGTTGATGTCTAATTTGATAGGTAGGTATGGGTTATCGATTTGGCTTTTTGGTCTTCTGCTGCTGGGAGTCAGTGCTACTCAGGCAGCAGAGAAGATCGATGATTCTGCCGCTCTGAATGGCGTAAAAGCGACCAAGAGTGTGTTTCTTATCGATTTCACTAATCCCCGTAAGACCGCTTTCTATCTTGATATCATCCGCGGAACCCATGAAGGCCTGGTAAAGCAGGGAGTTACTCCCGATATGGTACTGGTCTTTATTGGTGAAACTGTGCGCTATCTAAGCACTGAGCCCGATGATGAATTGGAATTGGAGTTTGGTGATGAATTGAATGCCATCTCAGCGACAGCGAAAATCCTTAAACAGAAGGGTGTTCGCATGGAGGTCTGCGCGATCGCCAATCGTGTGTTTAAAGTGGAGAACAACACTGTATTGCCTGAAATGGATGTGGTGGGTGACGGTTTCATCTCCCTGATCGGTTGGCAGACCCAGGGGCATAAGTTGGTACCCATTTTTTAGTCAGTTTATACGTTACAGTACACTAGGGCCGATTCGAATCGTGTTAACAGGCCCTGGTGACATAACTGGCTATATTCAGGCCTGCTCTATTTCGGGACTTTTCTCAAGGATCGAGATCGCCGCTTTGCAATCAATACTAAAGTGTTGATCTGTTCGAATATCATCTCTGAAAAATAGGCCGGTTCTTTTTCTTGCAGTGGATTTGCAGCAAAAAAATCTGCTGCCGAATCCTTGGCGCAATCACTATTCAGAAGTCAAACCCCTGGCGTTGTGATGCTGCAGTTTGCCTGGAGTTGTCAATCCGTCTAGTCACTAACTTATTGTAAACAAACAGTTAATAGATTCCTGTATATCCATTTTATTGGTTGGAATGGTTGTTGCATAACTAGAGGTGGAGCCATATGGCAGGGATAAACAGGTGGGTAAAACTGGATTAACACTCAGTGCCCCGGATTCAACTGACCAGATTATTAAATAGGCAGTTTAACAGGTGCAAGCTCTTATCAGGGTGATCGCCGGAGATTGCGGATTATGAAAATAAGACGTTTTTTCGCTTCTGACATGCGACAGGCCTTGCGCCAGGTTAAAGAGGCATTGGGATCGGATGCGGTTATTCTCTCGAATAAGGGAGTAGAGGGAGGCATCGAGCTGGTAGCAGCGGTAGATTATGATGAGTCTGCCTTCAGCACTACCCAACCGACCTCCATAGAATCAAACGAACCAGAGATTAAGGGTAAAAAGGCAACTACCCACTCTGTTGCTGCTTCAGCTTATAAAGACGTTGAGGGGGGTGTAAAAAATATCTCCCCTAAGCGCAATGAGAGGCATCAGACCTTTGATACAGGCGAGGGTAGGGATAAACCTAAAGTGGAATGGAGCCAGGATCCAGTGTTGCGCGAGATGCGGCAGGAGATGCAGGCACTGCGCCGGATGATGGAAAATGAGTTATCCGAACTGACTTGGCGCGATATGGGCCATCGTCGTCCTCAAACACAAGAATTGATGCGGCAACTCATGGGACTTGGTTTGGATGCCGCCCATTGCCGTGAATTGGCCTATCGGGCAGAGGATGCTGAGACTCCTGAACTGGCCTGGAGACAGGCTTTGAATCATCTCGGTCGGGAATTTCTGGTTGAGCATGACGATCTGCTTAATGCCGGAGGTATTCTGGCTCTGGTCGGCCCAACCGGCGTTGGAAAGACAACAACCATCGCCAAACTGGCGGCAAAGTTTTGTCTACGCCATGGTAATCGCCATCTGGCACTGATTTCAGCGGACAGCTATCGCATTGGTGCTCAGGAACAGTTACAGAACTATGGTCAAATTCTGGATGTGCCTGTTCGCAGCGTCACTTCCCCTGAGGAGTTGAGTAGTGCTCTGCATGCATTTGCAGAAAAACGCCTGGTATTGATCGACACAGCAGGAATGGGTCAACGGGATCTGAAATTGACAGAGCGTCTAGCGCTCTTGAATCAGGGTAATCATCCGGTGAAGGCCTTACTGACACTCTCAGCGACTACACAGCGTAGCGCTCTGACTCACGCGATTCGTTCATTTGGTGCTATCTCACCTGTGGCTGCAATCCTGACAAAAATGGATGAAGCCGCCTCCCTCGGTGGTGTGTTTTCTGCGTTACTGGAAGCTAGGCTTCCCCTGGCGTTTACCACTGATGGCCAGCGGGTGCCTGAAGATATTCATGTTGCCCGATCCGAAGTACTAATAAGACAGGCTGTTGAAATGACGCAACAGACAGAACATCAACCCGATGAGGAGTATCTGGCTATGGCCTTCGGAGGAATGAGCGAACATGCAAATGTCTGAACATATCGAAGACCAGGCAACCGGACTACGTAGGATGGTTAACCCAGAACCTGTTAGAGTAATTGCTGTTACTGGCGGCAAGGGGGGCGTGGGTAAAACCAATATTTCCGCCAACCTGGGGATTGCCCTCTCCGAAATGGGACGGCGGGTGATGCTGTTGGATGCGGATATGGGTTTGGCTAATCTGGACGTGGTACTTGGATTACATGCTAAACTAAACCTCTCCCATGTGATGCGGGGTGAAGCTTCCCTTGAGGATATCATTGTCACCGGGCCAAAGGGTTTGCGGGTTGTACCGGGCGCCTCTGGTATTCAGCACATGGCGGAGATGTCACCAGCAGAAAATGCAGGATTGATTCATGCATTTAGTGAGCTGGCCAATGATGTGGACATATTGCTGATCGATACTGCAGCAGGTATTTCTGATTTGGTAATCAGCTTTAGCAGGGCGGCTCAGGAGCAGATTGTGGTTGTCTGTGACGAGCCAGCATCAATTACAGATGCCTATGCCATAATTAAACTATTAAATCGAGAGCATGGTATCAGTCGTTTTCGTATACTGGCCAATATGGTCAAAACTGTTCAGGAAGGACGCGATCTGTACAACAAGATGTGTCGGGTTACTGATCAGTATCTGGATGTTATGCTCAGCTACATGGGCAGTATTCCGTATGATGAGCAGCTCAGGAAAGCGGTGAAGAGTCAAAAACCGGTGGTTGAGGCCTTTCCGAGATCGAGAGTAGCGCAGGCGTTCAAGAATTTAGCCAAGAAGGCCGATAACTGGCCTGTACCAACTGGAGTCAGTGGTGATCTGCAGTTTTTTGTCGAACGCCTGATCCAATTTTCAAGCCAATATGGGGAGTAATGACGGTGAACGGTTTAGCGACATACACCGCCGTGCAAAAGCAGCAGAGCTACAATGACTTGGTTAACCAGCATGCAGGGCTGGTCAAAAGGATCGCCTATCATTTGATGAATCGATTGCCACCTAATGTGCAATCGGATGATCTGATCCAGGCAGGTATGCTGGGTTTGCTGGAAGCAAGCAAAAACTATGATCCCACTCAGGGTGCCAGTTTTGAGACCTATGCGGGTATCCGCATCAGGGGGGCCATGCTGGATGAGATCAGGCGTAGTGATTGGACGCCACGTTCTGTGCATCGTAAGGCACGCATGGTGGCCGAGGCGATGCGAGAAATCGAAAACACCGAGGGTCGAGATGCTCGGGATATCGAGGTGGCGCAGGCGCTTGAGATGAGCCTGGAGGATTATCATCAGATCCTGCAGGACTCAACCGGATGCCGGATATTCAGTCTGGATGAATTGACAGCAGTCAGTGATGGCTTTCCGGCTTCCCGTGAAGGCCCGATGGACAGCCCCTTTGAGGGTTTGCAGAAGGATGCCTTCAAGAAGGCGCTGGCTGAGGCTATAGCCAGTTTACCTGAACGGGAGCGATTGGTGATCGCTATGTATTATGACGATGAAATGAATCTTCGGGAGATCGGGCATGTGTTGGGTGTCAGTGAATCTCGGGTCTGCCAGATACACAGTCAGGCAACCTTGCGATTGCGCTCTAGACTGACAGAATGGCTCTCACTAGTGCACGAAGAAGAGTAGTAATTGGTTGGCCTGTAGATGCCGTGATTGGAGATGACCGGTAAAAAATACAGGAGGGAGTAAGCATTGGACAAAAATATGAAGATCCTCATTGTGGATGATTTCTCCACAATGCGGCGAATTATCAAAAACTTGCTGAGAGACTTGGGTTTCAACAATACCCAGGAGGCAGACGATGGCTTGACTGCATTGCCCATGTTGCAGAGCGGGAATTTCGATTTTCTCGTCTCAGACTGGAATATGCCTGGCATGACGGGTATCGATCTACTGAAGGCTGTGCGAGCAGATGAGAAACTGGCTGGCCTGCCAGTTCTTCTAGTGACAGCTGAGTCTAAACGCGAGCAGATTATTGAGGCGGCCCAGGCAGGCGTCAACGGTTATGTTGTAAAGCCCTTTACCGCAACCACCCTGGAAGAGAAGATCGGTAAGATCTTTGAACGCGTGGGTTAACCTTTTTTCTCCGGGAGTTTCTCACTATGGGGCAACAACAGGATAACCAGCTGCGTTTAGATACAGCCAAAGCGTTGGTCAGCAGTTTGGAATCAGGCGATGAAGAGGAGTCTGAAAGGCTGATCGCAGCACTGACCACTCCTACAAATAATGATCAACTGTTTCTTGAAGTCGGTCGTTTGACACGCGAGCTGCATGATGCGATCAACGGGTTTCTACTCGATGCACGCATCAACGATATGACCAGTTTTGAAATACCTGATGCCAAAGAACGGCTCAGTTATGTCATTACAATGACTGAGCAATCTGCGGATCGTACCCTGACAGCGGTTGAAAAGAGTATGCCGTTGGTTGAAGGCATTGAATCCCAATCCGCTGAATTATTGGAGCAGTGGGAGCGATTGCGTTCTCGTATGCTGAATAAGGATGACTTTAAGGATCTGAGTCTTTCTTTGTCTGAATATCTCGCCAAATCTAAAGAAGATGCCGCCAGTCTGCATAAAAACCTCTCTGACGTGCTAATGGCTCAGGACTTTCAGGATCTCACCGGCCAGATTATCCGTAAGGTGATCACACTGGTTCACGATGTTGAAGAGAAATTGGTAATGTTGGTCCGCATTACGGGCGATAAGTTTGACGAAGGGAGCGAGAAGAAGAGTAACGAAGAGTTGGCCGGTCCGGCGATTCCAGGTCTCGATCAAGGGGATCAAGTGACCAGTCAGGATGACGTGGATGATCTGCTCTCCAGCCTTGGATTTTAGTTATTCAGGTTTAGACCGATATATCAGTCAATAAGAATGGCAATATTCGGTAGTGTTACCGGGAGTGTTAGATGAGCATCGATGTCAACGACGAAATCCTTCAGGATTTTTTGGTCGAGGCAGGAGAAATTCTTGAGCTGCTTAGTGAGCAGTTGGTCGACCTTGAGCAGCAACCTGACGATTTTGATCTGCTCAACGCCGTTTTTCGTGGTTTCCATACCATCAAGGGTGGCGCAGGCTTTCTCACCATTGATCCTTTGGTTGAGGTTTGTCACCGCGCAGAAGACGTATTTAATATCCTGCGCCAAGGTCAGCGCAGTGTAGGGCCGGATTTAATGGATTCGGTGCTTGAAGTGCTGGATGTCGTGAATGCGATGTTCAATGATGTGCGCCAGGGGGTCATGCCCGATCATGCCGAACCCAGTCTCATTCAACGCCTGAATACATTTGCTGTGCCCGAAGGTGAGGAAGAGGAGCAGGAAGAGGTTGAGGAGGAAGCTGTCGAGGCGGTTGAAGAGCCGGCGCAGGCTGATTCCGAGGCAGAGACGGAAGATCTGAGTGAAAACGAATTCGAAGAGCTTCTTGATGCCATCCAGGAACCAGCTGAGACTACTGCCGCAAGTGACAATATCTCTGAGGATGAATTTGAATCGCTATTGGATGATCTCCACGGTAAGGGGAAGTTTACCGGTAAACCTAAAGCAGATGAAAAGAGTCAGAAAGCTGATTCGGATGATATTTCAGAAGATGAGTTCGAGAATATCCTTGATCAGATCCATGGCAAGGGCAAATTCGATCCCAATAAAGTAGCAGACAGTGAGCCTGAGAAGAAAAAAGCGGCAGGAAATGCCAGCGATGATATCTCTGAGGATGAGTTTGAGAATATTCTCGACCAGATTCACGGCTCGGGTAAATTCGATCCGAAAAAGGTAAAGCAGGAGGCCCCTGCAGCACCAAAGGCAAAACCTGCAGCGAAAAAGAAAGCTGTGGCGAAAAAGAAAGTTGCAGCGGCTAAAAAAGCACCTGCTCCAAAAGAGGCTCCCAAGCCTGCTGCCAAGTCCGAGCCCAAAGCTGCTGCAGAAAAGAAAGCGAAAGCTTCCGCAAAACCTGCTGCAAAAGGGGCTAAGCCTCCACAGGCAAACAAACCACCGGCAGAGACATCTGTTCGGGTGGATACCCAACGCCTCGACGATATTATGAATATGGTCGGTGAGCTTGTTCTGGTTCGTAATCGCCTGGCGACGTTGAAAGCGACTTTGAATGATGAACAAGTATCGAACGCAGTGGGTAATCTCGATGTGGTGACCTCGGATCTGCAACTGGCAGTGATGAAAACCCGCATGCAGCCGATCAAAAAAGTTTTCGGTCGTTTTCCCCGTGTTGTGCGGGATCTGGCTCGTAGCCTTAAAAAAGAGATCGACCTGGAGATGCAGGGTGAAGATACCGATCTGGATAAGAACCTGGTCGAGGCGTTAGCCGATCCCCTGGTGCATCTGGTGAGAAATTCAGTCGACCATGGTATCGAACAGCCGGAAGAACGTGAGCAAAAAGGAAAGCCCAGACGGGGTACCGTGGTACTGTCCGCTGCACAGGAAGGCGACCATATTCTGCTCTCTATTGCCGATGATGGTAAGGGGATGGATCCTGACGTATTACGTGAGAAGGCTGTTGAAAAGGGCATGATGGATGCTGATGCAGCTGCCAGGTTGGATGATAGGGAGTGTTTTAACCTGATTTTTGCACCCGGTTTTTCCACCAAGACTGAGATTTCCGATGTTTCGGGGCGCGGTGTTGGAATGGATGTAGTAAAGACACGTATTGCCCAGATGAACGGTTCAGTTGAGATCGACTCGGAATGGGGACAAGGCAGTATCATTATCATCAAACTGCCATTGACCCTGGCAATATTGCCGACCCTGATGGTGTTGCTGAACGATCAACCTTTCGCCCTACCTTTAGCCAGTGTTGTGGAGATCTTTAATCTCGATCTCAAGCGTACCCATGTTGTTGATGGGCAACTGACCATCATGGTAAGAGAGCGTGCGCTACCGTTGTTCTATCTACGAAACTGGCTGAGACCCAAAAACCCACTGACCACTGAAGAGAAGGGCAATGGGCATGTGGTAATTGTGAATGTAGGTAATTTGCAGGTTGGTTTGGTAGTCGATCATTTGATCGGGCAAGAGGAGGTTGTGATCAAGCCTTTAGGGGCTTTACTGCAAGGTCTTGAAGGTATGGCTGGCGCCACTATCACAGGTGATGGAAAAATCGCATTGATCATGGATGTACCTGGTTTGATGCGAAAAAATGTTAAGAAATTTTAATTAATCGGTTTTTGACGGGGTGTTGCATAACGCTGAGAAAGCTTGGGTTGCTGCCCGTCTCTGAGACTAAAGTGGTTTTTAAGAGGGAATATGGGCGCCAAAGTGCGAGTATTGATTGTCGATGACTCCGCCTTTTTCCGTAATCGTGTGGCGGCGGCACTGCAAACCGCTAGTGACATAGAGGTTGTTGGCTTCGCTGCGAATGGTGCAGAGGCAATCAGGCAGAATAGATCTTTAAAACCCGATGTGGTGACGATGGATGTCGAGATGCCTGTGATCGATGGGATTACGGCAGTTCGTAAAATCATGGCAGAGATGCCAACCAGAATCCTGATGTTTTCTGCTGTAACCACCGAAGGTGCCAGGGAGACGCTTGATGCATTGGATGCCGGGGCCATGGATTTTCTGCCAAAGGAGATGAATAATCCGGTTTCAGGTGCGGAAGAGACCGCAAAGGAGCTACTCGAACGGGTGCGGAATTTAGGTAAATCCTCTATGTCCAGATCTCGCTCCAGTGTCAAAGATTATCTCAGTCAATCTTCCCGTGTATCTCCAATCAAGCAGGCTGCTCCTTCATTCACGAGTAACCCTGAAATGGTGGCAATTGGTGCATCGACAGGTGGACCGGTTGCACTTCGTCAGATATTAAGTGCGTTGCCAAGAAATTTTCCGTTGCCTGTAGTTGCAGCTGTACATATGCCGGGCAGTTTTACCACAGCTTATGCGGAACGACTTGATGTTGCCTGTTCCATAAAGGTCAAAGAGGCAGTGGATCGTGACAGACTGGTTCCAGGGGAGGGGTTGATCGCGCCCGGTGGAAAACAGTTGCGCATTGTGAGAGGTGCTGGGGGCTACCAGATCCGGATTTCCGAAGCCCTGCCTGGGGAGATCTACCATCCAAGTGTCGATGTTTTTCTTTCATCGGTTGCGGAAAGTTATCGGGGTAATGCACTGGGACTAATATTAACGGGTATGGGAGCCGATGGTCTTGAAGGGGCAAAAAAGTTGAAAAATACGGGTGCCTCCCTTTGGAGTCAGGACGAGAAAAGCTGTGTGGTCTACGGTATGCCACAAGCTGTTGAGAAGGCAGGTCTGTCCGATCGGGTTCTGGGTCTGGATGAGATGGGTCCATTGCTAGCGAGACTGAAATGAGAGTCGACTTTCTGAGTTTTATCGGAATTCTGGTCGCTTTTCTGGCGATACTTGGTGGTAATTGGCTAGAAGGGGGGCATATGGACTCCCTGGTCAATGGTCCTGCTATGGTGATTGTCATCGGCGGTACGATTGGCGCCATTTTGCTACAGACGCCTGTGCCGGTCTTTTGGCATGCACTACGCCTCTCCGGACGTGTCTTTCTACCAGCCAAGCTCGATATGCGCACAACCATAGATAAGTTGGTGCAGTGGAGCAATATTGCAAGAAAAGAGGGGCTGCTGGGTTTAGAGACGATCGCTGATGAAGAGCCTGACCCTTTTATCCGTAAAGGTATGCAGCTGTTGGTAGATGGCAGTGAGCCCGATGCGCTTCGTTCTATTCTTGAGATGGAAGTGGATGCCAGTGAGCAATACGATATCCAGGCATCCAAGGTATTCGAGGGAATGGGAGGATATTCACCTACAATTGGCATTATCGGTGCGGTAATGGGATTGATTCATGTGATGCAGAATCTGGCTGATCCCAGCAAGTTGGGTAGTGGTATTGCTACAGCTTTCGTTGCAACGATATACGGGGTTGGACTCGCGAATCTGTTCCTCTTGCCAATCGCTTCAAAACTGAAGACGCAATCGGAACAGATATCTACATTTCGAGAGATGGTGATAGAGGGTGTTATCGGCATCGCTGAGGGCGACAACCCTCGCAGTATCGAAACCAAATTGAAAGGGTTTCTGCAATGAATATCCTTTGTAAATGGTCAAGTAGGGTCGGCTAGTCATGGGCAGAAGACGCAAACGCCAGGAAGAGCCCGTTAACCACGAACGCTGGATTGTCTCCTATGCGGATTTCGTGACCCTGCTGTTTGCATTTTTTGTGGTCATGTATTCGGTCTCTTCAGTGAATGAAGGTAAATACCGAGTGTTATCTCAAACCCTCACCCATGCATTTCAGGAATCCCAGCGTAGTCTGGAACCGATTCAGGTTGGTGAACTTGCCCGTAGCCGTGGGGATACCCCGGGTCTGGGACAGGAGAGCGCATTGATCGAAGGTGAACTTCGCCAGGGACCAGGTATGGAGAATCGTCTGGGCCTGGATCAGGCGGTTGGAAAAGAGGTGATACCCGATCTGCCAAGCAATGAGACCCAGCGACTCAGTTTTTTAGCCGCCACCATCGAGGATATGTTGAGCGACTATGTCGACCAGGAGCTGGTTGATGTCAGTTTCAGCGAGGATCGGGTGGTGGTGAACATGAAGGATAAGATGTTGTTCCCCAGTGCCAGTGCCCATCTTTCAAGGGCTGCGGTAAAGGCCCTCAGAGAAATCAGCAAGGTGTTGGCAGCAGTTCCCAACCAGATCCAAGTGGAAGGCAATACTGATAACCGTCCGATCAACACCGAAGAGTTTCCATCCAATTGGGAGTTATCAGCTGCTCGTGCTGCCAGTGTTGTGCACTTGATGAGCCGAACCGGTGTTACTCCAGATCGTATGTCTGCAGTCGGTTATGCTGAGCATAGGCCTGTCTCAGGTAACAATACAGAGCAGGGAAGAGCTAAAAATCGTCGCGTTACCCTGGTGATCCTGGGTATGAATGGTAAGCAGGATCGAACCATCGATCTACCGGGAAGTGGCGGATGAAGATCTGGACCGTCGCCAATCAGAAAGGGGGGGTGGGAAAAACCACCACAACGGTCTCATTGGGAGGGCTATTGGCCCAATGGGGGTTGCGTACCCTGTTGGTTGATATCGATCCACACGCCTCTCTGACCAGTTATTTTCGATACGACCCTGATGGGCTTGAAGAGAGTGTCTACAGCTTGTTTAAAGGCGTGGCACAGAAGCAGACTGTTGATCCTCTTGGGCTGATTCACCCCACAGGTACTGAAGGGCTGGATTTAATGCCGGCTGAAATGGCATTGGCCACACTTGATCGGCAGGCAGGCAAACTGGATGGCATGGGGTTGGTCATCAAACAGGCGATGAGCCAGCTTAGTGACCGCTATGATCATGTTTTACTCGATTGTCCGCCTATATTAGGCGTGCTGATGATCAACGCACTGGCTGCATGTGATCACCTGATTATCCCAGTACAAACAGAATTTCTTGCTCTAAAAGGGCTGGAGCGCATGTTACATACCCTTGATATGGTTACCAAGTCCAGACAGATCCCTCTGCCCTACCATATAGTGCCAACGATGTTTGATCGTCGTACAAGGGCCTCCATTGATAGTATTAGAGTGATGAGAGAGAGTTATCCTGAGCATGTATGGCATAGCCTGATACCTGTGGATACACTTTTTCGTGAAGCCAGTAAGGCGGGTATACCTCCTGCTCTGTTTGCACCTCAGAGCCATGGAACACTGGCTTACGGTAAGTTACTCGAAGAGTTACTGAATGATCACGAGACACTACCGAAAGCGGGAGCTGGTGCATGAGTATGCCATCAGATAAGTCTCGCTTGAAACCGGTCGCAAACAAAATAGAGGAACCGGACAACGCGCTAAAGAGTTACCTCGATACGCTATTGCTGGAGATTGACACAATTCCAGACAAAAGCGTGAAGGTTAAAGAGCCTCCTCCTGTTGCCGATATTATAGTGGAGGAACAGACAGAAGTGACCCAGCTGTCAGAGCCGGAGCTTGCAGAGTCTGTTCAGATCCAGCCACAACAAGCGTCAGGGTTGCCGGATTGGGTTGAAAATGAGTTTCAGGTGCTGCTATTCAAAGTCAATGGCATCACCATGGGTATCCCCCTCAATGCATTAAAGGGGATTCTCAACTACAGTGGAGAGGCAAGTCAGCTACCTGGCCAACCTGTTTGGTCATTAGGTGTCGTTCTTAATCGGGAAGAGAAAGTGGTTGTAATAGACTCAGCCCGCTTATTGATGCCGGAACGGTTGACTGTAGATGATCGGGTAAAACCGCAGCAGCTCTTGATCATAGGCGAGGGCGATCGTGCATTGGCTGTGGACAGTATCTGTAATACTTTGAGTATTGAAAAGGATGAGGTACGTTGGCGTAGTGGGGTGCCTAATAAACCCTGGTATGCAGGTATTATCATCCAAGAGTTGAGTGTTCTGCTCGACGTAGATGGGGTTTTAGGGTTGCTTGCAGCCTGAGTGTAGATGACATGAGATCGGTGCTTCAACGAAAAATCAGAAGTTCAGTGAGCTTTAGAGGTGTAGACCATGAGTGTAGATGATGATGAGAGTGGTGGTAGTCCACTGATTCAATTTGTTACTTTCATCCTGATGGATGAGGTTTATGGCATCAATGTCATGCAGGTACAGGAAGTATTAAGGGTGACTGAGATCGCTCCAGTACCTGGGGCACCGAGTTATGTCCTGGGTATAGTTAACCTGCGCGGTAACGTGGTTACCGTTATAGACACGAGAAAGCGTTTTGGTCTGCCTTCGGTTGAGGTCAACGATGCCAGTCGCGTTATTGTGATCGAATCAGAGAAGCAGGTTGTCGGTATTCTGGTCGATGCAGTAGCTGAAGTTGTTGAACTCAGTGAAGATCAGATTGATGTGGCGCCCAATGTAGGAACAGAAGAGAGTTCCCGCTACATCCAGGGAGTTGCCACCCAAGATAAAAGGTTACTGATTCTGGTCGATCTGAATAAACTGCTTACCGATGAGGAGTGGCAGGAAATCAGCATGTACTAGACTTGCATACAGGATCTGTTGCTGAAAACAATTTAACAGCTATTTTTAATGGATTAGACTGCTTTTGGTAAAAAGGCACCAGCTATGCCTGAAATTGGAGAACAAAGTCCACTCAATCCTCTCTACCCGGTAAAGCCGGCAAAGGCCCCTATGCGCCGTGATCGTCCAAAACGGAAGGATGAACAGGAGAATCAGGAGCAGCAGAAGCCTAAACAAGACAAAGGTAATGGAAAGCCACATATTGATGAGTATGCTTGATGACTAAACTGCTGCAGAGACTGCACCCTGGTATTAAGATAGTAGGTGTTATCGCCAGGGTGAACTATGGCAGGTAGTTCAATTTTATTCTGGTTCGTTTTACTTCCGCTGGCAATGCTGCTTGCCGCGTTTTTGGGCTATCTCTTTATCATTGATCGTAGGAGAAAAGAGCGCCTGGCCCAACAAAGTAAAGAGATCCAAACCCTGAAACAGACTGTTGCTGCGCTTTGTTCCAGCGCTGTTGGTGTCGACAGGCGTGTGAATCGGCTGGAACGACAGGGGCGTGATCTTGAAGAGCGACAGGAAAATATTGAACAGTCGAACCTGCAGGGTGATCCACCATACAGTGATGCTATCAGTATGGTTCGTGCCGGTGCCGGTCCGGAACAATTGATTGAAGAGCTGGGCATCAGCCGTGATGCGGCAGATCTGATTATTATGATTCATGGTGTAAAGCAGGAAGATGCTTAAGTCATGATGAGCTCTGCGACCAAATAGTTTATTCAAAATCATTGCTGTCCCACTTACTTTAACTAATACGGTTGTAACTGATTCATTGCTGTTGGTTTCTATCGCTGATTGAGAATTGAGACATGAAAAAGCATTGTAAAGCAGAGGGTCACGGCAAGAAAAACTTACAAGTCATCAGTATCTTAAATGGGTGGGAGAGGGGCCGGGGGAGAGGGGGAGAATGAACGCCCTATTTTCTCCAACAATCAGCAAGAAAAATATGAACGATCAATGCGGTTTTATCTTTCAACCACATGAAACGCTCCGCGTACACCCTCTCCCCAACCCCTCTCCCGTAAAGGGAGAGGGGCTTTCAGAGTTGTTCTGAAAAGATTGAAAGTTAATGGGGCAGCAGTGATTCAAAATACAGATTTGATCTCCTCTAAAACCCCACTCTTAGGTTTTGCCGCATACAGCGGAACAGGAAAAACTACGCTGTTGAAACAGTTAATTCCGCTTATCAAAGAGTCCGGAATGCGAGTGGGTGTCATTAAGCATGCCCACCATAAGGTAGAGGTGGATCAACCAGGTAAGGATAGTTACGAATTACGCAAGGCGGGTGCTGGTCGGGTTCTACTGGCCACCTCTCAACATTGGGCCTTAATGGTGGATGAACCACACCCAAAGGAACCAGAATTGCCTGAATTGTTGCAGAGACTCGACTGTCGGGAAATTGATCTTGTCGTGGTGGAGGGGTTCAGGCATCTCGATTTCCCCAAAATAGAGCTACATCGCCCTGCATTGGGCAAGCCACTACTATTTCCTGATGATCCCTCTGTTATTGCAGTAGCCACTGATGCACCAATTGAACAACAGAGCGAGTTGCCAATACTTGATCTAAATGATTTAAGTGAAATCGCAAAGTTTGTCGAAGAGTATTGTGCCAGTTACTAACAAGATAAAAGTACCTGGTTACACACTATGCTCAGCTAAAGAATCTAAACTTTGATATGGTGTTGCAGGTGGCTATTCGTTCAAGTTAGGCGCACTGTTTTAAGTCCACTTGGTGGGGCATGGCCCCACCCTACCGGTTTGGGTCAAGTGTTGTGAATGTTTGAATTAAGCGTAGGGTGGGGCCATGCCCCACCAAAGAAGGTTGGTTACTGTTTCTCTGCAGAGATATAACAAATCCAACCGGCATCAGCTTCGCCTTCCTCAACAGGGACAAATATACCATCTGCTTCACCGTCGTCATCGAATCCCTGCCAATAGAAGGTAATCTTTTTAAACCCAACCTCTTCCAACAGCTCGCGAA